>JANLSY010000014.1:0-1547 GCA_031362665.1 Sphingomonadales bacterium | reverse complement strand
GCTCGATCCGCATATTGGCCTGCTCCACCGTGGCACTGAGAAGCTGATCGAGCATAAGACGTATTTGCAGGCGCTGCCCTATTTCGACCGGCTCGATTATGCCTCGCCGATGGCGATGGAGCATAGCTATGTTCTTGCCATCGAGAAGCTGCTCGACCTCGAAGTGCCAATTCGTGCGCAAAATCTGCGCGTGTTGTTTGCTGAGCTGACCCGGATCAAGAACCACACGCTGAACATTGCGCACCACATCCTCGATGTCGGCGCGATGACGCCTGGCTTGCTGCTGTATGAAATCCGCGAAGATATCATGGGCTTTTACGAACGCGCGAGCGGTGCGCGGATGCACGCCGCGTGGTTCCGGCCCGGCGGGGTGCATCAGGATGTGCCGCTAAAGCTGCTGACCGATATTGCCGACTGGCTCGACGAGCGGATGCCGCGCCTGTTCGAAGACGCGATTGCACTCGTCGCCGACAACCGGATTTTCAAGCAGCGCAATGTCGATATCGCGATTGTGTCGAAAGAAGACGCAATCAAATGGGGCTTTTCCGGCCCGATGATCCGCGGCGCTGGTATCGCGTGGGATATCCGCAAGTCGCAGCCTTATGATGTTTATGCCAAGATGGATTTCGACATTCCAGTCGGCACGCGCGGCGATTGTTACGACCGCTTCATGGTCCGCGTCGAGGAAGTGCGCCAGTCGGTCCGCATCATGAAACAATGCCTGCAACAGATGCCCGAAGGCCCGGTGTGCAGCGATGACCGCAAGATCGTTCCGCCCAAGCGCGCCGAAATGAAGCAGTCGATGGAAGCATTGATCCACCATTTCAAACTCTACACCGAAGGCTTCAAGGTGCCCGCCGGCAGCGTCTATGTCGCGACAGAAAGCCCCAAGGGCGAATTCGGCGTCTATCTGGTGTCGGACGGCACCAACAAACCATACCGCTGCAAAATCCGCCCGACCGCCTTTTCGCATTTGCAAGCGATGGACTTCATGTCGCGCGGGCATATGCTGGCGGATACGACGGCGATTTTGGGCGCGCTGGATATCGTGTTTGGGGAGTGTGACCGGTGAGCACGTTCAACGAAAAACAGCAGAAAGCGTTTGTCGACGACCATTGGGCATGGGCTGCTTTGCCGACTTGGGTGAAGGCGGTATCGCTTGGGATCGGCCTGCCTGCATTTCTTGCCGTGGTATATCTGCTGTTAGCTGGCGAGGACTCGAAGAGTGAGAAGTTTGTCGTTTTATTCGGCGTGTTCGCGATGGTTTGCGTGCTGCAAATAATTTATGCGCTGCGTGCGTTTAGGAAGCTGGGCAAAGATGGCTGACACCGCTCACATCCCCGACGAAGCCGAAACCCGCGCGAAGTGGGGCGCTTTTGCCTTCACCCCTGCGATGAAGAAGCTCGCCGACATCTATATCGGCCGCTACCCCGCCGGGCGGCAGCAATCGGCGGTGATGGCGCTGCTCGATCTTGCCCAGCGGCAGGTGGGTGAGGAGACCAAAACGCAGGGCTGGTTGCCGGTGCCGGTGATCGAATATGTCGCTG
>JANLSY010000012.1:0-3221 GCA_031362665.1 Sphingomonadales bacterium | reverse complement strand
GAGGCGGTTCGCGCGAACTGGTCGGGCGAAGCGGCGGTGATTGCGGGCGATCAGGTCGATTGCGAAACGATGTTCGCGGCGCGGGAATTGGCCGGTTCTGCTATGCTCGAAGGGCGGCAGACGGGGTTGGCCTATGACACGTCGAGCTTGAGCGCGGTCAACTTCAACACGACGATTGCGGGCATCGAAAATGCCGATGTGATTTTGCTCGTCGGCAGCGATACGCGGCGCGAGGCTCCGTTGGTCAATACGCGCATCCAGAAGGCTGTGCGCAAGCGCGGGGCAAAGGTTTTTGCAATCGGCTCCGTCACGGACCTGACCTACAAGGTCGAATGGCTGGGCGATGATTTGGCAGCGCTCGCGAAGGCACCCAAGGCGTTGGCCGATGCGTTGAAAACCGCCGAACGGCCCGCGATCATCGTCGGCGGTGGTGCGCTTCGTTACGAGGGCGTCCACGGCGCAGCGCTGGCTTTTGCCAAGAAATACAAGCTGGTGAAAGATGGTTGGAACGGTTTCAACGTCCTGCACTTCGCCGCGGCACGCATGGGCGGGCTAATGCTCGGCTATGCGCATGATGGCGGCATCAAGGCATTGGCAGCGAAGAAGCCCAAGCTGGCCTTCTTCCTCGGTGCGGACGAGGTGGATTACAGCCTCTTCGCTAACAGCTTCAAAGTCTATGTCGGCCACCACGGTGACAATGGCGCACATTATGCTCACATCATCCTTCCGGGTGCCGCCTATAGCGAGAAGTCGGGCACTTACGTAAATCTCGAAGGTCGCGTCCAGCGCGGCGAACGTGCAGTATTCCCGCCGGGTGATGCGCGCGAGGATTGGGCAATCTTCCGGGCGCTATCCGATGTGCTGGGCAAGCGATTGCCGTTTGACACCATCGAAGCACTTCGTGCCGAAATGGCGAAGGCGGTTCCCGCGATCGGAGTCGAAGGCCTTGCCAATTATGGATGGAGTGAACCCAAACTCCCCGCCACCGTCAGCAGCAAAATCGCCGATTATCCGATCAAGGATTTCTACCTGACCAACGCCATCTGCCGCGCGTCCGAAACTATGCAGCGCTGTTCGGCTGAGCTTGTGCATGGCGAGCAGTTCTTGGAGGCGGCGGAATGACCAGCTTCTTCCAATCATTCGGGATGTCCTACGAAGCCGCATGGTTCACCGCAACCATCGCCGGCATATTGCTCATCGCATTCCCGTTGATGCTGGCCGTTGCGCTCATCATCTATTCCGAGCGCAAATTATGGGCCGCCTTCGCGCTTCGTCGTGGCCCCAATGTCGTCGGCCCGTTCGGCATCCTGCAGTCCTTCGCCGATGGCCTGAAGGTATTCCTTCAGGAAACCATCGTCCCGAGCGCGTCGAACCGGGGGCTGTTCCTGATCGCGCCGATCATCACCTTCACCGTCGCGTTGATGGCGTGGGCGGTCATTCCCTTTGCCGATGGCGTGGTGCTGAGCGACATCAACGTCGGCCTGCTGTACGTTCTCGCGATCAGCAGCCTTGGCGTCTACGGCATAATCATCGCGGGCTGGGCATCGAACTCCAAATACCCGTTCTACTCCTCGATGCGCGCCGCCGCGCAGATGATATCCTACGAAGTTTCGATTGGTTTTATACTGATCTGCGTCGTGCTGTGGGCGGGCAGCTTTAATATGGGCGAGATTATCGCAGGCCAGAAGGGGCATATCTTCGGCTTCATCAACGCTTATGGCCTCAACCCGTTATTGTTTCCGATTGCGGTGATGTTCCTGATCAGCTCGATGGCCGAAACCGCGCGTGCGCCGTTCGATCTGACCGAGGCGGAAAGCGAAATCGTCGCGGGTTACCAGACCGAATATTCATCGATGGCCTTCGCGCTCTTCTGGCTCGGCGAATATGCCAATGTGCTGCTGATGTGCGCGCTGAACGCGATCCTGTTCTGGGGTGGATGGTTGCCGCCATTGAATGTCGATTGGCTGCCGGGGTTCGATGTTCCGGGCATCGTCTGGTTCTTCGGCAAGATCCTCGTAATGTTTTTCATCTTCGCCTGGGTCAAAGCCACCGTGCCGCGTTATCGCTATGACCAGCTGATGCGTCTGGGCTGGAAAGTGTTCCTGCCGATTTCGCTCTTCTGGGTTTTCCTCGTCAGCGGCTACCTCATGTACATAGGGCATTTCGAATGACCACCATCGCCCATCTCATCAAATCCTTCACATTGTGGGAATTCGTCAAGGCGCATTGGCTGACCTTGCAGTATTTCTTCAAGCCCAAGGCGACGGTGAATTATCCGTTCGAGAAGAACCCGCTGTCCCCGCGTTTTCGCGGTGAACATGCGCTGCGCCGTTATCCCAATGGCGAGGAACGCTGCATTGCCTGCAAGCTGTGCGAGGCGGTGTGTCCCGCGCAGGCGATCACCATCGAGGCTGAGCCACGCGAAGACGGCAGCCGCCGCACCACGCGCTACGACATCGACATGACCAAGTGCATCTATTGTGGTTTCTGTCAGGAAGCCTGCCCTGTCGATGCCATCGTCGAGGGGCCGAATTTCGAATATGCAACCGAAACGCGCGAGGAATTGCTCTACGACAAAGACAAGCTTCTTGCCAACGGTGACAAATGGGAACGCGCCATCGCTGCGAACCTTGCCGCCGATGCGGCCTATCGGTAAGGGCGGCGCATCGTGATTCAGGTACTCTCCTTTTATATTTTTGCCGCCTTGCTCATCGCGTCTGCCGCGATGGTGATTTTTGCGCGCAACCCGGTGCATAGCGTGCTGTGGCTGATCGTCGCGTTCTTCAACGCCGCAGGTCTTATGGTGCTGATCGGCGCAGAGTTTATCGCAATGCTGCTGGTCATCGTCTATGTCGGAGCGGTCGCGGTGTTGTTCCTATTTGTGGTGATGATGCTCAACATCGACTTTGCCGAACTGCGGGCGGGATTTGTGAAGAATGTGCCGTTGGGGCTGATGCTCGCGGTTGTGTTGGTGGCGGAACTTGTTCTCGGCATCGGCGCTTACAAGGCGGGTGCGGTTAAGCTCGGAACTCCTGATGGGACTGCGTCCGTTAGTGAAGTGCCCAATATCGAAGCCATCGGTAACCTGCTCTACAGCAAATATATCTTTCTGTTTGAAAGCGCTGGCCTGATCCTGCTGGTCGCGATGGTTGGCGCTATCGTTCTGACCCACCGCAAGAGCCACAATGCCAAGAGCCAGACCATCACCAGCCAGAACATGC
>JANLSY010000004.1:0-2239 GCA_031362665.1 Sphingomonadales bacterium | reverse complement strand
GTGGTGGTCAAGTGGAACCGGTCGGACGCTAGCCGAGCCGAAACGCCATCATCGGTGATGAAGCCGTCCTCTTTCAAAAGCAGACCATAACGGCACCGCCCCGGCTCCAAAGCCTTCCACGGATTGGTGTACATGCGGTTGAGAAACTCCGCCGCGTCCGGGCCGACAACCTCGATCTTGCCCAAGGTTGATGCATCAAAAATTCCCAGAGAGTTACGCACTGCGAGACATTCGCGGTTTACCGCCGCGTGCATATCCTCACCGGCCTTGGGAAAGTATCGCGCCCGCCGCCACTGCGCGACGAGTTCGAATACCGCACCATTTTCATCGGCCCAGCTATCGATGTTGGTCGTTCGCGTCGGCTGAAACAATGCGCCTTTGGCATGCCCCGCCAGCGCGCCAAATGTCTGCGGCGTATAGGGCGGACGAAAGCTAGTAAGGCCGATGTCTGTTACCGGCTTACCCAGCGCAGTCGAAGCGATTTGCAGGCCGTTCAAATTGGATGTCTTGCCCTGATCGGTCGCCATACCATTGGTGGTGTAGCGTTTGATATGCTCGATTGAACGAAAACCTTCACGCACCGCTAGCTTAATGTCCTTGGCGGTCACATCGTTCTGGAAATCGACAAAGGCCTTGATCCGCGTCTGGTCCATCGGCGTTGGGAGCACATCGATGACCGCACCGCGTCCGAAATCCCAATTGCCAGAACAGCCGCCGACGCAGTGGACATTCTCATTGGGTTGATCGGGCACGTAGGCGCCCAGATCATCGCGCCATTTCAGGCTGCCTTTACTGTGTGACCAGAGATGCACGCTAGGCGTCCACCCGCCTGCCATCAGCAGCGCATCGCAGGCGATGCTTCGGATCCCTGTACCGTCCCTATGCGCAATTTCAATCGACTTGACCGCGTGGCGACCGACGACGCCAACGACACTATGGCCAAGCTTAACAGCGATATCCAGGTCAGCGGCCTGCTTGATCAAGGCCGCATCAACGGTTTCCCGTATATCGATGATTGCCGCGATCCCAACGCCCGCTTTGGCCAGCGCAAACACATCCTGCCAGCCGCTGTCATGCGCGGCCATCAAAGCGACTGATTTGCCAACCGCCACACTGAAGCGATTGGCGAAAACTTTCGCGGCGGAAGAAAGCATGACACCGGGCGTGTCATTGCCGTCGAACACCAAAGGTCGTTCGATCGCACCTTGGGCAAGGATCACTTCGCCCGCCCGTATCCGCCACAACTTTTCGCGCGGCGCACACCCGCCATTGGGAAGTTGGTCTGTCAGCCTTTCGACCGCTCCGATGAAATTGTCGTGATAAAAGCCGAACGCCGTCGTTCGCGTCAGGATAGTAACATTCTGCGCATCTGCCAACGCCTTCATGCTGCGTTCGAGCCAAGGCCAAAGCGCAGGATCGGCTAAAGCGCCGCCACCTAATTCATCCTGCTCGTCGATCAGTGTGACGCGCTTGTTCGACGCTGCGCCTTCGAGCGCGGCATCAATTCCGGCGGGTCCAGCACCGACGATCAACAGGTCGCAGTGCGCGTAGGTGGATGCATAAGTGTCGGGATCTTGTTCGGTTGGCGCATCGCCAAGTCCCGCCATGCTGCGGATCGCTGGTTCGTATAACTTCTCCCAAAAGGAACGCGGCCACATGAAGGTCTTGTTGTAAAAGCCCGCCGGAAAGAACATCCCTAGCCGGTCATTGATGGCCCCGAAATCGGTCTTGAGCGAAGGCCAGCGATTTTGGCTGACGGCCTTCAGCCCGTCATGTAATTCGACATTCGTCGCACGCAGATTGGGCGTAAACCTGCCCGGGCCGCGATCGACCGAGACCAGCGCATTCGGCTCTTCGCTCCCCGCAGCCATAATCCCGCGCGGCCGGTGATATTTGAACGAGCGACCAAACAACATCACGCCATTTGCTAGCAAGGCCGATGCTAAGCTATCGCCCTTAAAGCCCTGATAAACCTTACTATCGAAACTGAACGAGACGATACGGTTGCGATCAACTCGCCCGCCCTTCGTTAAACGATAACCACTCATCGCACCGGTTCCCCGGCTTTGTAAGTGGTTTCGAACTTGTCGGTCACGGTGTCGCGTACTGCATTGAAGAAGCGGCCACAGCCATGCACATGCCGCCATCGTTCATGATGCCGCCCGCGCGGATTGGCGCGAATGAACAGGAACTCTTCCCACTGCGCATCGCTATAGGCCGATGGATCAACTGGGCGAAC
>JANLSY010000394.1:0-3387 GCA_031362665.1 Sphingomonadales bacterium | reverse complement strand
CGTAAACAATTATTACGACCCCGCGCTCAAGGAAGCGCGGCTGGCAACTTTCAAAGACAAGCAGGCCTTTTCCTTCGAGCGGATGGATATCGCTGATGCGCCGAAAATGGCCGCTTTGATCCGCGATAACGGGGTAACCCGTGTGGTCCATCTCGCTGCGCAGGCGGGTGTCCGCTACAGTCTTGAAAATCCTTTTGCTTATGAACGTTCAAACCTTGCCGGACATTTGTCGGTAATGGAGGCCTGCCGCCATGCCGAGGGTTTCGAGCATCTGGTCTACGCCTCCTCAAGTTCGGTATACGGTGACAAACCGATGGGCGGGGCGGGTTTTACCGAGGACGAGCCCGCCGATTCTCCAGTTTCACTGTACGCTGCTACAAAGCGCGCCTGCGAGCTGATGAGCCACTCTTACGCATCGCTCTATAAAATCCCACAGACAGGGCTTCGCTTTTTTACCGTCTACGGACCATGGGGCCGCCCCGACATGGCTTATTTCGGCTTCACTCAGAAAATTCTGAAGGGAGAGCCGATCGAGGTTTACGGCGAAGGCAGGATGGCGCGCGATTTTACCTATATCGACGACATCGTCGACGGCGTGATCGGCGCGCTGGATAACCCGCCTTCGGCAGGCGATCACCGCATCCTCAACATCGGTGACAGCCATCCGGTGGGCCTCATGGAAATGATCGAGACGCTCGAAAAAGCCATTGGGCACGAGGCTGTCAAGATCATGCGGCCGATGCAGCCCGGCGACGTAACCGCGACCTATGCCGATGTATCGAAGCTGCATGCGCTGACGGGGTATCAGCCTAAAGTAATGCTGGCCGAGGGATTACAGCGATTTGCCGAATGGTATCGGGGACATTATCGCGCAGAATAACCATGGTAATGTTTCAATAGATTTTTATTTTGGCTGGATGCGTTCCTGCCATTCGGCAAATGATGCCGCCAGCTTGCGACCGGCGATTAGCCGTCCTGCTTCACGCGGCAGCCCAAGCGATGCCGAGAGCGGTCCGCCCAGCAGAGCATCGCCCAACGCCATCAACACCATTTCGAGCGTGAGTTCGTGCAACGAGGTGTCGGCGTGGCCTTCCTCGGCAATTTCGTCGACCAGATTGTGGATCGCCTCGACAATCGGGTCCAGCGCGTCTTCATTGCCCGACAGCAGCATCCATGATGCGAGCGCGCCGGCGCCCTCGCGGTCAAAATGGTCGAAAATAAGGTCTGCCAGCTCAAGCGGCGTTATAGCGCCGCCGCGCAGTTGCATCACCGCCTCGCCGATCTTGGCGCAAATGCTGTTGCCCATATAGGCGGCCAGGTCACGCTGCAGCCCGGATGCCGAACCGAAATGATGGAGTAGGTTGGCATGTGTCCGGCCGATGCGACCAGCGACGGCTTTCAAAGTCACCGCCTGTGGACCGGCTTCGAGCAGCAAAGCCCGCGCCGCTTCAAGGGCCGCCAGACGGCTGGCTTCGGGTGTCAACCTTCGTGGCATGCCGATATCTTTAATGCGAACAATCTTGGCGGAACTATCTATCGACATATCGGGGCGACCTGAATTTTTTTGATTTCACCACCAACATGAACCTTTCGCGCGCGTTTTACAACGCCTGACGCGCCCAACTGCGGCATGTTGCATTAACGGTGCAACAATCGAAAAAATAACGAAACTATCTGCAGCTTACGAATGATTAACCCCGTTTCTTAGGCGCTCTTTCACTCGCTGACAGCTATGTCAGCACGATGGAAGAGATCGAGACTTCGAAAGCCAAGGCTTTGCCTGCGGACGCCCGTCCGACAATCGTTCCGCGAGGATTTCGCACGCTTCGGGATGCCAAGGTGCAACGTCATTGGGTGCGCGCCGACCCCTTCGCTACTGCATTTTTCAACGCGCTGTCTGCCGTATTTCCGCATGGTGAAACCTTCATGGTCCGCAGCATGATCCCATGGGTCGAGCGCGTTCCAGGATCGCTGGAGCGCGAGGTCAGTGCCTTCATCGAACAGGAAGCCGGACATAGCCGCGAGCATGTCGCGATGAACAAGGCGTTGATCGAAGCAGGCTATGATGTCGAGCCGCTTGAGCGCAAGATAAAGGCCTTTGTCCGCTTCTTCGAAAACAGCAGCGACATGACGAAATTGACTGCAACGATGTGTATCGAACATTTTACCGCGATTGTTGCCGCTGAAATCCTCAAAAATCCCCGCCATCTCGAAGGGGCCGATGACGAACTCAAGGGACTGTGGCTTTGGCATGCGGTCGAAGAAGTCGAACATAAGGGCGTCGCTTATGACGTCTGGCTCTATGCGACGAAAGAATGGAATCCGGTCAAACGCCATCTTTTGCGAAGTGCCGCCATGCTGGCCGTCACCGCCAGCTTCGTGATCAACCGCAGCCTGGGTCAAATCGAACTGCTGCGGCAGGACGGCTACGGTTTCTTCGCGGCGTTGAAGGGCATAATGCGCAACGGTTTCGGCAAGGGCGGCGTCGGGCGAAACGTCCTTGGCCGCTGGGTGCAATTTTTCCGTCCAGGCTTCCACCCGTGGGACCATGATGACAGGCTGTTACTGGCTGCAGGTGAAGCGGATTTGGCCGTTCTTGCAGCGAGGCGGGCCGGCTATACGTCTGGCAAAATCCAATCTGCGGCTTTTATGGTGCCGGTCATTTCGGCGGCAGCTTAGGCCGCTTGCAGCCGCTCAAAATATTCGCGCATGCTGAACGTGGGGGCATCTGTCATCGCGACACCAGGTTCATCGCTGTCCGCCAGCGACTTTTCGTACAGCGCGCAGGTCATAGCTTTACCCCGTCCCTTGCTGTGACGCTCCTCGCTCCTTCCTGTGTCGCGAAAGCCCAATTTGCGCAGAACGCGGCCTGACGCCGGGTTGTCGGTGAAATGGCCAGCGACCAGCTTACGGTGCCCGATGGCTTTGGCGATGTGCATTACTGCGCGGCCTGCCTCGCTGGCAAAGCCGATGCCCCAATAGGGCCGTGCGATCCAATAGCCCAACTCGGCCTCGCCGTTGCGCTCACCAAGGCCGCAGGCACCGATTAGACGGGGGGCAGCATCGGTCCGCAGCATCAAAAGAAACGCCGGGTAACTCGCGTCATGGTTCAACGTGGCAAAGCGCACCGCTTCATCTTCGGAATATGGCCAGGGTGCACTTGCCAGATTGCGGACGATGCCTTCGTCGGCAATCGCAGCATGCAATTCGGCCGCGTCTTCGGGCCAGCTTGGCCGCAACAATAATCTTTCGGTTCTTGCGAACATACTTTCTCTCCGGTTCTTCGGGCCGCCTTTGTCATAGCAAAGCGACAGTCCTGTTACATCGTGGCCCCGAATGAGGCAGAGAACAGGGAGAAAGAGGCAAATAGAAAGGGAGGCGGGTTGA
>JANLSY010000389.1:0-1947 GCA_031362665.1 Sphingomonadales bacterium | reverse complement strand
GACAGTCAGTCCCGCAGGAGCGATTGCAAACCGTGCAGATAATACTCCCTGTTTTGCCAATATTTCCGGAGTGTCGATATCTGCACCGATTGGCGCGGGCATTTGAACGGCCGCCAACGCAGGCGATTCAAAATTGTCGATGAGGCGACTAACCGGTTCGGGATTATCTACATTCGTCAGAGCCACCGGTTCAATTTGATCGACTTCCGTTTCGATAGCCGCCAGCTGCACCGCGGGCACTTCGCCGCCTGTAAGTTTGGCCAGATTTGTCTGAGCCCGCACATTTGCAGGATCCTTTGCAAGTGCAGTTTCAAAATAACGCTGCGCCAAATCATCGCGCCCAATGCGGCCATATGCGACAGCCAAGCCATTATATGCATCGGCGCTATCTGGATTTTGACGAAGCTCCGCGCGAAAGGATTCGATAGCCAACGCGTCAAGCCCGGCATCAAGTTGGGCCCTGCCACGTTGCAGCATAGAGGAATGAGGTACAACTGCAGGTGCCGATGTTGAAAGACGATATTCAGGAGCTGCGTTCTGATGCACGGCGCAGCCGCCAACCATCAGGGAAACGCATCCCGCGAGCGCAGTTTGCTTAATCGAGTTTTGCATTTGCGTTATCCTCCCCCACTCATCGCCGGCAACATTTCACGCACAACGCGAATTATCGCCGGCAGCATCAAGACTCCGATCATTACGGGTAACATGCACGCCACCAATGGTACCGACAGTAACACTGGCAATTTATGCGCCTTTTCTTCCGCCCGCATCCGCCGCTTTTCGCGCATTTCCGATGCATAAACACGTAGCGTTTCGCCGATACTGGACCCCAATTTGTCGGATTGAATCAACAAGGTAGAAAAGGACCTGATTTCGGTAACTTGGGTCCGGTTGGCCATGTTCCGCAATGCTTCTTCGCGCGTAGAGCCGGCTCGCAGTTCCAGCGTCACCAGCGATAGCATCTGTGCGACCAGCGGATGCGAGTGCAGCATTTCGCGTCCGACGCGATCAAATGCCGCCTCCATGCCAAGGCCGGCCTCGACGCAAACCAGCATGAGGTCGAGGCTGTCGGGGAATCCATTTACTATGGCTTCACGACGACGGTCGGCCTTGGCTGAAATGAACAGGTTTGGCGCATAAAGGCCAAAAACCGCCAGCGCGACGCCGATAAGGTAGAGCTTAAACGGGGACACCTCGGTGCCGCCAAGAAAAATTGCGCCGACAAATATTGCAGGCAGAAGAACGAGCATACCGAGACGGATCGCAGTGAACAGTTTCGGTGCAAGTGGCGAGTTGTATCCGGCCGCAATCAACCGGGCGCGCAGCGTTTCACCCTGCGTATCGACCAACGATATACCCGACTTTTCGATAAAATCGGTCAGCTTATGCCAACCCTTGGCGATAGTATCGCCGCGCAGACTGGCTGAGTCCGTAAGGCGCAACTGCTCACCGCGTACTTCGTTCAAGCGCGCACGCGTGGCCGACCGCCTTGAGACGGTGTTGGTCACCAGTATAATCATTGCAACCACAATGATGAACACCAGCGCCAATAGCGCCAACCTTAATGGTCCGTTGAGGGTAAGTCCGTCCAGCATATCAGACCTTCAAATCCACCATGCGGCGGATCGTAAAAAACCCGATAAAATATAGCATTATCAAACCGACAAAACCCGGGACAAAAATCGGATCCTGAGCAACATCGAGATAGAAAGAGGGACTGAGCAGAAACAGTCCCGAAAATGTCAATATCGGCAACGCAGTCAGCATCAAGGCGGTCATCCTACCCTCCGAACTCAGCGCACGTACCTTCATATACATGCTCGCGCGTTCACGAATGACCGATGCCAGATTGTGAAGTATTTCGGCAAGATTACCGCCTGTCTCGTTCTGTACCGAAAGCGAAACAACAAACATCTGGATGTCTTCCAGGCCCCAGCGGTCCGCCAT
>JANLSY010000382.1:0-1532 GCA_031362665.1 Sphingomonadales bacterium | reverse complement strand
CAGGCGTCGTCACCTTCCTCCACCGCTGCCTCAACCAGCGCGACGAAGTGGTGTGCAGTTGCGAGCGCGCGGCGTTGTTGAAGAAGGCCTAGATTGCCAACTTAAGCAGTGGGGCGCATAAGGTGCCTATGAAACTCCGCTCGCTCCTTTTCGTCCCCGGCGATCGTCCTGACCGCTTCGCCAAGGCTTCGGCCAGCGGCGCCGATGCGATCATCATCGACCTCGAAGACTCGGTCGCGCTCGACCGCAAGGTCGCGGCGCGTGAGGCTACAGCGGAATATTTGTCGGGCGACCGGCCAGTACCCGTGTTCGTGCGGGTCAACCCACAAGACAGCCATCTGACGCATGACGATCTCGCGTCGGTTTTGCCCTACATGCCCGACGGCATCGTTTTGCCCAAGGCAGAGGGTGCGCGCTCGGTCAATTGGCTGCGCGCCGAGGCGGCGGCGGTGGCGGACAATCCAGACGGCGAAGCACCACCGATTCTGCCGATTGCGACCGAAACGCCCGGCGCGGTGTTTGATTTGGGGACTTTGCGCGAGGTTTCGCATTATCTGGCAGGCGTTAGCTGGGGGGCGGAGGATTTGCCCGCATCGGTCGGCGCGGCGACCTCGCGGGAGGATGACGGCAGTTACACTGCGCCGTATGAGATGGCGAGGTCGCTAACCCTGTTCGCCGCGCACGCGGCGGGGGTATCTGCGATTGATACCGTATTCCCGAACATCAGCGATGAAGCGGCTCTTGCGGCTTATGTGGCCCGCGCGGCGAGGGACGGCTTTACTGGAATGCTAGCGATCCATCCGTCACAGGTGGCTGCCATCAACGCCGGGTTTACGCCGTCGCCGCAGCAACTAGCACACGCCAAAGCGGTGGTCGAAGCGTTCGCCGCCAACCCCGGTACAGGAGTGCTGCAACTTGGAGGCAAAATGATCGACACGCCGCATTTGAAAGCGGCCCTGTCGATACTGGCGCGAGTTTAAGCCGCCAGTTTCCTCAGCACATAGTGCAGGATACCGCCGTTCATGAAATATTCGACCTCGTTCGCGGTGTCGATGCGGCACAGCGTGTCGAAGTTGAAGGTGCTGCCGTCCTTGCGGGTGACCATGACTGTCACCGTCTGACGCGGTTGAAGCAATGCGACGCTGGTGATGGTGAAGCTATCGTCGCCGGTCAAACCGAGGGTTTCGCGGCTTTCACCTTCCATGAATTGCAGCGGCAACACGCCCATGCCGACAAGATTCGAGCGGTGGATCCGTTCGAAGCTTTCGACGATGACGGCGCGGACACCCAATAGGTTGGTGCCCTTTGCTGCCCAGTCGCGGCTGGAGCCGGTGCCATATTCCTTGCCAGCAATGACCACCAAAGGCGTGCCGTCGGCTTTGTGCTTCATGGCAGCGTCGTAGATGGGCATGACTTCGCCATTATAGCTGCTCATGCCGCCTTCGATACCCGGAACCATTTGATTTTTAATTCTTATATTCGCGAACGTCCCGCGCATCATTTCTTCGTGATGGCCGCGGCGGGCACCGTAG
>JANLSY010000373.1:0-24241 GCA_031362665.1 Sphingomonadales bacterium | reverse complement strand
CGCGGCTTCGCTTCCTGCCAATGCCGCAAAAATTATTGAAAAAATCGCTTAAGGAGCCGCAAGATGGGTAGCAAGAAAATCAGTTATCCGGTTATTGCGCTTGGCGGTGCTATGCTCGCTGCGGTCTCCGCCAACGCACAGCCGGTTGCTACCGCTTCCTCGCCGGATGGCACGGTAATCGTTGCTGTATCCGTCGACGGCGACGGCCGCGCCGCTTATGCGGTTACGCGAAAAGGCAAACCGATATTGGCGCCGTCTAAGCTCGGATTTCTGCTGACCGATGCCGTAAAAATCGACCGTCGCCTGACGGTCACGGGTCAGGAAACACGCGACTACGACGAAACATGGACTCAGCCATGGGGCGAATGGAAAAGCATCCGCAACCGTTACCGCGAACTCAAGGTGCATCTGAAAGAAAGCACCGCACTCGCCCGCGTGTTCACTGTAACCTTCCGGCTGTATGAAGACGGCGTCGGCTTTCGCTATGAATTCCCCGAACAACCGAACATGGCAAACACCAACATCGCCGAAGAGTTGACGGAGTTTGCTTTTGTCAGCGATGGCACGGCTTGGTGGAAGCCTGCCTTCTTGTGGAATCGCGAGGAATATCTCTACAATAAAACTCCACTATCTGCCGTTGCCAACGCTGACACGCCGATTACCATCAAGCTAACTGATGGCACACATGTCGCATTGCATGAAGCGGCGCTCGTAGACTATTCAGGAATGGCCGTTGCCAGAACTGAGGGCACCACATTGCGCGCCGCGCTTCATCCGGGTGCGGGCGAACCCAAGGTCCAGAAAAGTGGCGCGTGGACGACGCCTTGGCGCACGCTGATCATCGCCGACGACGCAGCCGGCGTGTATCACAGCCATCTAATGCTCAATCTCAACGAGCCCAATAAATTGGGGGACGTAAGCTGGATCAAGCCGGGCAAATTTGCAGGCGTCTGGTGGAACATGATCAAAGGCGAATGGAGTTGGGCACGCGGCCCAAAACACGGCGCGACCAATGCCAACGTCAAACGCTACATCAATTTCGCTTCCGAGAACAAGATCCCGCACTTGCTGGTTGAGGGCTGGAATGTCGGCTGGGACGGCGACTGGTTCGGAAACGGTTATGACATGGACTTTGCAAAGCCGACCGAAGATTTCGATGCCGATATGCTCGTCGCTTATGGCAAGAAAAAGGGCGTTCGCCTGATCGGCCATCACGAAACCGGCGGGGCCGCCAGCCATTATGAAAAGCAGTTCGACAAGGCGTTCAAATTCGCCGCCGACCGCAACTATATGGTGGTCAAGACCGGCTATGTGACCGACGCGGGACAGATGGAACGCGACGATACCGACGGAAAAAAATACCGTGAATGGCACCAAGGCCAGTGGATGGTGAACCACCAGCTTCGCGTCGTCGAGAAAGCCGCTGAATACAAAATCGGTATCGACAGCCATGAGCCAGTCAAGGGAACCGGCCTTCATCGCACTTATCCCAACTGGGTCGCGCGCGAGGGGATGCGCGGGATGGAATATAATAGCTGGGGTGGCAAGAACCCACCCGAGCATGAAGCAAACATCGTATTTACGCGGATGCTTGAGGGGCCGATGGACTTTACCCCGGGCATTTTGAGCCTGAAGGGCGAAAAAGATAGCGATATCCTATCGACTATAGCCAAGCAGCTTGCCCTTTATGTGGTAATCTATTCGCCGGTGGTGATGGTGGCCGACACACCGGAAAACTACGCGAAATATCCCGAGCCGATGAAGTTCATCCGCGATGTACCGACCGATTGGCAGGACACCAAAGTGTTGAACGGCGAAATCGGCGATTTTGTTACCATCGCGCGCAAGGAGCGCAACGGCGACGGCTGGTATATTGGCGGCGTCGGTGATGAAGAGGCCCGGACAGTAACCTTCAAACTCGATTTCTTGACGGCGGGCAAGAAATACAAGGCTGAAATCTACCGCGACGGCGACGATGCCGATTATCGCACCGAAAAACGCCATTCTATCGCAATCGAAAGCAGGACGTTGACCTCTACCGACAGCCTAACAATGCGCATGGCCCCCGGGGGTGGCTTTGCGATCCGACTGGTTCCCGGCAAATGATCGACCGGCGTCGCCTGATTGCAGCTTCGGGCGCTGCTGCATTGCTCGCGCTGTTCCCGATCAAGGCGTTAGCGCAGGATCAAGGACGTTTTGTTGATCTGGGAGCGCTGCAATCAAAGCATATTGCGCCAACCAAAGTCGTGATCTGGCTCCCCCCGGGCTATGACGCCAGCAAACAGCGCTACGGTGTCGTCTATATGCACGACGGCCAGAACCTGTTCGACCCTAAACGCTCGAACTTCAACAAGGTCTGGGCCGCCGACAAATCGGCACTCCGCCTGATCGCGGCGGGCAAGGTCAAACCCTTCATCATCGTTGGCATCGATCAGCCCGGTGAGGATCGCGGACGGCAATATTTTCCCCGCGTGATGGCGGATTGGCTCTCACCTGCGGTGCGCGACAAGCTCGCATCGCAGGGTAACGGCAAGCCGATTATCTCGGACGAATATCTCAAATTCATCGTCGAGGAGCTCAAACCAAAAATCGACCGGGAATATCGAACCCGCCGGGATCGAAAGCATACCGCTATTGCTGGTTCGAGCATGGGCGGGCTGATTTCCCTCTACGCGATCACCAGATATCCGAGGGTTTTTGGCACAACGGGTGCGGTTTCGACTCATTTGCCTCTCGGCAATCCCAATTGGTCCGATGAAGAACGCAGCGACATTTTTTCTGCGTGGCGAGGCTATGTAAAACAGGAACTTGGCAAACCTCAAGGCCGCCGCATATGGTTCGACCATGGCACCGAAACGCTTGATGCGTTTTACCAGCCGTATCAGGAAAACCTCGACTCAGCTTTGGTCGCCAATGGCTGGCGCGAGGGTCGCGATTTTTCGAGCCGGGTTTATAAAGGCACACCTCATGAGGAAAATGCCTGGGCGGCACGGATGGACGATATCTTCGGTTGGATGCTACAGCGCCGTTAATGGCCAGCGAGCAGCATCATTTCGTCATCTTGGGCGGCGGCACTGCGGGCTGGATGACCGCGTGCCTGATTGCCAAGCACTGGCCGCAACATAAGGTCACTGTCGTCGAATCGCCCGACATCGGCATTATCGGTGTCGGCGAAGGCTCGACCCCACAGTTGAAGGCGTTTTTCGATACGCTCGGCATTCCCGAAGCGGACTGGATGCCGAAATGCAATGCGACCTATAAGGCCGGGATTAGCTTTCACGGATGGTCCGAAAGGCCCGGTTTCGAGAGCTATTTCCACCCGTTTCATACCGAACTCGACGGCTTTACCGAGCATCAATTCGCGTACCGAACACGCGCACGACGCACGGGGCGCGATGTGTGGGCGCATCCCGACCGGTTTTTCCTGCCAGCAAGAATTGCAGCAGAGAGCCGGGCGCCGATTACGCCCGCAAACTTCCCGTTCGAGATCGGCTACGGATATCATTTCGACGCGGTTCTTGTTGGCAAAACGCTGCGCGAACATGCAGTCGATAAACTCGCCGTAGTCCATCTCGAGCGCACCGTTAGCGAAGTGCTACTTAATCACACCGGCGAGGTCGAATTCCTAAAAGTGAACGATGACGAACTGATTTCAGGCGATTTCTTCATTGATAGCAGTGGTTTTCGCGGCACCATTATCCAGAAGGCTTTGGCCGAACCTTTCCGCCCTTTTGCTGAAAACCTGTTCAATGATCGCGCCGTCGCGATGCCCACGCCGAATGACGAAGGTGACATCCGCAGTGAAACCCGCGCCACGGCGCTGTCATCCGGTTGGGCCTGGAAAATCCCGCTGACCAACCGCGCAGGCAACGGGTACGTCTTTTCTTCCAGATATATAGACCCGGACGCTGCCGAAGCCGAACTGCGGGCGCATCTTGGTCTTCTTGAAGCCGATGTCGAAGCGCGACATCTGCAAATGAACGTCGGAAGAGTCGAACGCAGTTGGGTCAAGAACTGCCTTGCCGTCGGCCTGTCACAGGGTTTTATCGAACCGCTGGAGGCGACGGCGCTGCATATCGTGCAAGCGACTGTCGAAGGCTTTATTGACGCCTATGAACAAGGCGGCATGTCAGCGGTAAATGCCGATGCATTTAACGATAAAATTGCCCGGCGTTACGACGGCATCCGCGACTACATCGTCGCACATTACCGGATGAACCAACGCAGCGACAGCGTCTATTGGCGTGACAATGCGACAAACAACGTGCTGACGGACAATTTGAAGACGGTCATGACCGCTTGGTTCACCGGAGCCGACCTTGCCGACGAAATCGCACGGCTCGATATCGGCAAATATTATAGTTCTCTATCTTGGCACTGCCTGCTGGCAGGTTACGGAACTTTCCCGCCAGATTACAAGCTCACTGCGTCAACCGATGGGCTCGCGCTCGCCGACATGGCAAAGATCGATTCGTTTATCACCGGATGCGCCATGAATTTCGGATCGCACAAAGCGGCTTTGGCGAATTTATCATCATGATTTTGTGACTTTTTAACCTCTGGGACTTATCTTCCGCCTCGTCCCAAGAGTCGCTGCCGCAGGAACGGATTTCGATGTATAAAGTCATGGTCATTTTCGGGACGCGGCCCGAGGCTATCAAGCTATTTCCAGTTATCAATGCTTTAAAGTCACAAACCAAGATAGCTTGTGAAGTATTGGTAAGCGCGCAGCACCGCGAAATGCTCGACCAAGTGCTATCCATCAGCGGCATTGTCCCCGATCATGACCTCGATCTGATGCAACCCGGCCAGTCGCTCGACGCGATCACCGCGCGACTTTTGGAAGGCATCGGCGGTGTGCTCGACCGTGCCAAACCTGATCGGGTTGTGGTGCAGGGCGACACTGCGACCGCGATGGTCGGCGCACTGGCTGCTTATTACCGCAAAATCCCGGTCAGCCATGTCGAGGCAGGCTTGCGCAGTCACAATATCTACCAGCCATGGCCCGAAGAAGTGAACCGCAAGATTATCGGGACAATTGCGGACCAGCATTTTGCCCCGACCGACGTTTCGGCAGCGGCGTTAAAGGCCGAGGCCGTTCCGGAATGTCGCGTGTTCGTGACCGGTAACACTGTCATCGATGCGCTGCACTGGGTCACAGACCGTATCTCGCGCGTCCCCGAACTCGCGTCAGGGCTCGCCGAAACAGAGGCGCGTTTTTCCGGCAAGAAGATCATCGGGATCACTACTCACCGGCGCGAAAACTTCGGTGACGGAATGGAGAATATCGCTGCTGCAATCAAAGCCATTGCCGCGCGCGATGATGTCGCCTGCATTTTTCCAGTCCACATGAACCCCAACGTCCGCGCCGTCATGGACAAGGAACTGGGCAATTTGCCGAATGTCGCCATGATCGAGCCGCTTGATTACCCACATTTTGCGCGATTACTATCAATCAGCCACATTATGCTCACTGACAGCGGCGGTGTGCAGGAAGAAGCCCCTGCCCTGGGTAAGCCTGTGCTGGTGATGCGCGACACTACCGAGCGCCCCGAAGGCGTAACAGCGGGTACCGCAAAGCTTGTCGGTACCGATAAAGACCGGATAATTTCCGAAATATTCACGCTTTTGGACGATGATGCCGCTTATTCGGCGATGGCCCGCGCGCACAATCCCTTTGGAGACGGCAAGGCGAGCCAGCGCATAGCGGAGATCATTTTTAATGCTAGTCGACAAAAAACCTGACGTTTGCGTACTCGGGCTGGGCTATATCGGCCTTCCCACAGCGGCAGTAATTGCGCGTTCGGGTTGCAGGGTACTGGGCGTAGACGTCAATTCCGATGTCGTTGAAACCATAAACCGCGGCGAAATACACATCGAGGAAGTCGATCTTGATGGACTGGTTCAGGGCGTAGTTGCGCGCAAAATGCTAAGCGCCTCGACGATGGTCGAGCCTTCCGATGTCTTTGTGATTGCCGTGCCGACTCCGTTTGACGACGATCACGCGCCAGACATCACCTATGTCCTGAGCGCCGCCACCAATATTGCAGCGGTGCTGAAATCGGGGGATACAATCATCGTTGAATCGACGTCGCCGGTAGGAACCACTGATCAGGTGCGAGATCTCATAGCAAAGCTCCGGCCCGACCTGAAAATGCCTGGAATCGCCGCGGAAAGCCCCGACGTGTCGATTGCCTATTGCCCCGAGCGGGTCCTGCCAGGGCGAATTCTGGAAGAACTGACCAATAACGACCGCTCGATCGGCGGCATCACGCCGCGTTGCGCGCGCAAGGCACTCACCTTTTACAAACGCTTCGTTCGCGGCGAGTGCATCACCACCGACGCACGCTCGGCGGAAATGACCAAGCTCGTCGAAAACGCCTTCCGCGACGTCAACATCGCCTTTGCCAACGAGCTTTCAATCGTTGCCGACCATATGGGCCTTGATGTGTGGGAGGTGATCCGCCTCGCCAATCGTCACCCTCGCGTGAACATATTGCAACCGGGACCGGGCGTCGGCGGTCACTGCATAGCCGTCGATCCATGGTTCATCGTCCACGGAGCGCCCGAGCAAAGCCGACTGATCCGCACCGCCCGCAACGTGAATGACAGCAAGGTCGACCATGTCATCGCGACGGCCACTAACATCCTCACCGACAATCCGAAGTTTAAAGTCAGCTGTATGGGACTGGCGTTCAAAGCCAATATAGACGATTTCCGAGAAAGCCCGGCAATGAAGGTTGCCGTCGAACTTGCCAAAAGGTTCGGCCATCGCATCAATATAGTCGAGCCATATGCTGCAGCTTTACCGAAAGAATTCGACGATACGGGCGCAAGGCTCATCGATGTCGATATGGCATTGCTGGAATGCGACATTCTAATCACTTTGGTCGACCATGACGCATTCAAAGCTATCCCTTTGGCGGAGCGTAAAAACAAGATCGTCTACGATGTGCGCGGGATATGGAATGACCAGCCCAAAGTCTCCCCGCGACCGGCGTTGCGGCTGGTCAGCTAATCCTGATCGGGTAATTGGATGATGAATACTCGTTCATAATGTCATCGCTTTTCAAGCGAAGGATTTCCAGAAAACTTGTGGGAACGAGGGTATGGCTCTAAGCAGGGAGCCGTTGGCCATTGCCTAAAAGAAGGTTCACCAAATGAAGATTGCGATGATCGGTTCGGGCTATGTTGGCCTTGTCTCCGGTGCCTGTTTTGCTGACTTTGGCCATGACGTCGCGTGCGTCGACAAGGATGCAAGCAAGATTGACCGTTTGAACGCGAATATAATGCCGATTTACGAGCCAGGGCTCGACGCGCTGGTAAAGAGCAATGTCGATGCTGGGCGTTTGTCGTTCTCAACTGACTTAGCATTATCCGTCAAAGACTGTGACGCGGTTTTCATTGCGGTAGGAACACCGTCGCGCCGTGGTGATGGCCATGCCGACCTCAGCTACGTCTATGCCGCAGCAGAAGAACTTGCTGGAGCCATTGACCCGAAAACAGTGGTGGTTACCAAGTCGACCGTTCCTGTGGGCACGGGCGACGAAGTGGAACGGATCATTCGCGAAGCAAACCCCGCACTTGAATTTGCAGTTGTGTCCAACCCGGAATTCCTTCGTGAAGGCGCCGCCATCGGCGATTTTAAACGCCCAGACCGGATCGTCGTCGGCAGCGATGACGAATGGGCCCGCGACGTGATGCGAGCGATCTATCGCCCTCTATTTCTGAACGAATCACCCATGCTATTCACCAGCCGCCGTTCGTCCGAGTTGATCAAATATGCCGCCAACGCGTTCCTTGCGACCAAGATTACTTTCATTAACGAGATGGCCGATCTCTGCGAAAAGCTTGGGGCGAACGTGCAGGATGTGTCGCGGGGTATCGGCCTAGATAACCGCATCGGATCTAAATTCCTGCATGCAGGCCCGGGTTATGGCGGCAGCTGTTTTCCCAAGGACACATTGGCATTACTCAAAACCGCGCAGGATAACGACACGCCGGTCCGTATCGTCGAAGCGGTCGTGCAGGCCAATGATCTTCGCAAACGCGCAATGGGACGCAAGATTGTCAACGCTTTGGGCGGCGATGCGCGCGGAAAGAAAGTCGCACTGCTAGGGCTTACCTTTAAACCAAACACTGACGATATGCGCGATGCACCTTCGATTGCTATCGTCCAAACACTGCTCGATGCGGGCGCGGAGGTCCATGCACACGATCCGGAAGGCATGGAAGAAGCCGCCAAAATCCTGCCGGAAGTAGTGATGGCTAACAGTGCTTACGACGCCGCCAGCGGTGCCGACGCAGTCGCACTCGTCACCGAATGGGACGCCTACCGCGCACTCGACCTTGAAAAGCTGCGTGCAGCGATGAAGGGCAATGCGCTTATCGACCTGCGCAACATTTATCGCGCTGGCGAGGCAGAGGCGGCCGGTTTTGCCTATTCGAGCGTCGGCCGATAGCATCACGCCAAAGCAGAAGTTGAGCGGTGCCAAGCCATTGCTTGTTGCGAGCGCACAAACTGTGCGTAAATAGCGCGATATGTCCCGTAATCTGACCCATTTGCAACGGCTCGAGGCCGAAAGCATGTATATCATGCGCGAAGTTGTGGCCGAAGCTGATCGCCCGGTGATGCTGTATAGCATTGGCAAAGACTCAGCGGTGATGCTGCATCTTGCCAAAAAGGCATTTTACCCAGCCCCCCCGCCTTTTCCTTTGCTGCATGTCGATACGACATGGAAGTTCCGGGCAATGTATGACATGCGCGAGAGGTCCGCGCAAGACGCAGGGATGGAATTGCTTGTGTGGCAGAACCCCGAGGCCGTTGCGCGGGGAATAAACCCGTTCGACCATGGCGGCCTTCATACTGACATGTGGAAGACCGAAGGGCTGAAACAGGCGCTTGATCATTATGGCTTCGACGCGGCGTTTGGCGGCGCACGGCGAGACGAAGAAAAAAGCCGGGCGAAAGAGAGGGTTTTCAGCTTCCGGTCGTCAAATCACCGCTGGGATCCTAAAAACCAGCGGCCCGAATTGTGGAACCTTTACAACGCGCGCAAGGCCAAGGGAGAGAGCATTCGGGTTTTCCCGATCTCCAACTGGACCGAACTGGATATCTGGCAATATATCCACCTTGAAAACATTCCTATCGTACCCCTCTATTTCAGCGCACCTCGCCCGACTTATGAATGGGACGGAGGGCTATTCATGGCGGATGACCTTGATCGCATAGAAAAAGTTCTGGGCTACGTGCCTCAAATCACCGAACGGTCGATCCGCTTCCGAACTCTGGGTTGCTTTCCACTGACCGGCGCTGTCGAGAGCGAAGCGAAGAACCTACCCCAGGTTATTCAGGAAATGCTGCTGACTACGACGTCTGAACGTCAAGGTCGGGTCATCGATCACGATCAAGCCGCAAGCATGGAGAAGAAGAAACAGGAGGGCTATTTCTAATGTCTTCCGTTTATGAAACTGATGCACTGATTGCAAAAGATATCGATGCCTACTTAGAGACCCACCAACATAAATCGCTGTTGCGGTTCATCACTTGCGGGTCTGTGGATGACGGAAAATCGACTTTAATTGGCAGACTACTCTACGACTCCAAAATGATCTTTGAAGACCAGCTTGCGTCGCTTGAAGCAGATAGCAAACGGGTCGGAACGCAAGGGCAGGACATTGATTTTGCGCTGTTGGTCGATGGCCTCGCCGCTGAACGTGAACAGGGCATCACCATCGACGTCGCCTACCGATTCTTCACCACCGAAAAGCGAAAGTTCATTGTTGCCGACACACCGGGACACGAACAATATACCCGCAACATGGTTACGGGCGCGTCTACCGCTGACCTTGCCGTCATCTTGATCGATGCGCGCAAGGGAGTTCTCACGCAGACGCGGCGGCACAGCTATCTTGCAAACCTGATCGGCATAAAAAACATCATGTTGGCGGTCAACAAGATGGACCTCGTCGATTATGATGTGCTGCGTTACGATGCCATTGTCGAGGATTACCGCTGTTTCGCGCGCGACATCGGCATTGCCGAATTCACCGCAATTCCAATCTCAGGGTTCAAGGGCGACAACATCACGACATCGTCGCCCAACACGCCGTGGTACAAGGGTCAACCGCTGATCGAGCTACTCGAAAACGTCGAACTCGATGCCATAAGCGACCAGCACAAACCCTTCCGCTTGCCAGTGCAGTGGGTCAATCGCCCCAATCTCGATTTTCGTGGCTTTGCCGGACAGATTGCCAGCGGCGTCGTTCGCAGCGGTGACGCTGTGCGGATATTGCCAAGCGGCAAGACTTCAACCGTATCGCGCATCGTCACAATGGACGGCGATCTCGACGAAGCGGTGGCGGGACAGTCTATTACATTGTGCCTCGCGGACGAGGTCGATTGCTCACGCGGCGATGTTATCGCGCTGGCCGACGACCCACCGCAAAGCGCCGACCAGTTCGAAGCCAATATGGTCTGGATGGCGGACGAGCCGATGGTGCCTGGACGATCCTATTGGCTCAAGCTCGGCACGCAGACCGTCTCGGCGACAATCCAGCCGCCCAAATATCAGGTGAACGTCAATACGCTCGAACAGCTTGCAGCAAAAACGCTGGAGCTGAACGCAATCGGGGTTGCCGAAATCACCACAGACCGCGCGATGGTGTTCGAGCCTTACGTCGAAAATCGTACGCTGGGCGGTTTCATCCTGATCGACAAAATCACCAATGCCACCGTTGCCGCCGGTATGTTGAACTTCAGCCTGCGGCGCGCGCAGAACGTCCATTGGCAAGCGATCGATATCAGCCGCGAAGCCCATGCACGGCAAAAAGGCCAGTTGCCCAAGTTGCTCTGGTTCACCGGTCTTTCGGGGTCTGGCAAATCGACGATCGCCAATCTGGTTGAAAAGAAATTGCATGCATTGGGGCGGCACAGCTTTTTGCTCGACGGCGACAATGTCCGCCACGGTCTGAACAAGGATCTGGGCTTTACCGACACCGACCGGATCGAGAATATCCGCCGCGTTGGCGAAGTTGCGAAGCTGATGACCGATGCGGGGCTGATCGTGCTCACTGCCTTTATCTCGCCGTTCCGCGCTGAGCGAGAGATGGTGCGCGGGATGCTACCAGCAGGTGAGTTCGTTGAAATCTTCATTGATACGCCACTCGCTGATGCGGAAGCGCGCGATGTCAAAGGGCTTTACAAGAAAGCACGTGCTGGCGAACTCAAGAATTTTACCGGTATCGACAGCCCGTATGAGGCTCCAGAAAAGCCCGATATCCGTATAGAAACCACGCGCGTGTCACCCGAGGACGCCGCAGAGATGATCGTCGAACAGGTTATCGGCGTTTGGAGCCCAGATCTTTGACCGATGACGATCTCGCCGCGCATCTGGCTGGGCAAGCGGGTGCACTATTGCTGGAAATCCAGCAAAACGGCCGATTTGAAGGGCATGAACTCGGAGACGAGGGTGACCGCGTAGCCAATGATTATTTATGCTCGGCGTTGCGCAAAGCCCGACCCGATGATGCGTTACTTTCGGAAGAAGAAAAAGACTGCCTCTCGCGCTGCGCGGTCAGCAGGGTCTGGATCATCGACCCACTGGACGGCACCCGCGAATATCGTGAAGGCCGTAACGACTGGGCAGTGCATGTGGCGCTAGCTATCGATGGCGTTCCAAGCGCGGGCGCAGTTGCCCTGCCCGGCTTGGGGATAACTCTTTCATCCGGCAGCCCACCGCCACTATCTGCGCCCAACCAGCCGTTAAAAATGCTGGTAAGCCGCACCCGGCCAGCGGCGGAAGCGGTGAAAGTTGCTGAAAGCCTTGGCGCGGATTTGCTGCCGATGGGCTCAGCGGGTGCCAAGGCAATGGCAGTCGTGCGCGGTGAGGCAGACATTTACCTCCACACCGGCGGGCAATATGAATGGGACAATTGCGCACCGATTGCCGTTGCACAGGCCGCTGGACTGCATTGTTCACGCATCGACGGGACGCCGGTGCGTTACAATAATCCGGATCCCTATTTGCCCGACCTGCTGATTTGCCGGACCGAACTGGTTCCAGCAATTATGTCTGCGCTAGCGGTTTAGTTCACCTGCCGTTCGCGCCCTTCCCAATAGGGGGCGCGCAAATCCTTGCGCAAAATCTTGCCCGAAGCATTGCGTGGAAGGACGCCAATGACTTCGACCGATTTTGGCACCTTGAACGCCGCAATCCGCTCGCGCGCCCACTGGATTACACTATCCGCTTCTAGCGTTGCCCCGGGCTTTGCAACACACACGGCCTTAACCGACTCCCCCCATTTATCGTCGGGAACGCCGATAACTGCGACTTCGAGAACATCTGGATGCCCGTAAATTGCGCTCTCCACCTCGGCCGGATACACATTCTCGCCGCCAGAGATGATCATGTCCTTCACCCTATCGTGGATGTACAGATAGCCGTCCTCGTCGAGATACCCAGCATCGCCCGTCTTTATCCAGCCGCCGTCGGCCATGGTGCCGAGCGTTGCATCCGGTAGATTCCAGTAACCAACCATGTTGTTTGACGACCGAGTCCAGATTTCACCTACTTCACGAATCGCAACATCCCCGCCTGCGCCATTGACGATGCGGATTTCTACTCCAGGCAGTGGCTTGCCAGCAGACCGCATCCTTTCATTACCATCTGGGTCATGGTCCTCTGGCGGCAGCATCGCGATGGTGCCCGTAGTCTCGGTCATTCCGTAAACCTGAATGAACTCGGCGCCAAACACTTTGATACATTGCCGCAGCAGTTCGAGTGGCATGGGCGCTGCGCCATAAAGGATATATTTCAGCCGGCTATAATCGACCTGTGTGCACCGAGGTTGCTGCAACATTATGTGAAGCGCTGCGGGCACGATAAACAATCGCGTTACTCCAGCATTCTCGATGGCATCGAAAACACCATCGGGCGTGAATTCGGCAAGCACCAATGCTGGCAATCCCGAAGCTACCGCCATAATCCCCAGTCCCGTCCCGCCAATATGCGCGCAGGGCATCGCAACAAGCACGACTTCGTCATCATCCCATTTGGTATAGGCATGGTCGGAGCCTTCAGCGTTTTTGCGCAATGCGAACAGGTTACGGTTCGACAGCACCGCGCCCTTTGGATTGCCCGTTGTGCCGGACGTATAAAGCTGGAGAACCGCATCGTCGGGACCGGCGGCTTCGAAATCG
Organism: Sphingomonadales bacterium; assembly: GCA_031362665.1. GTDB lineage: Bacteria > Pseudomonadota > Alphaproteobacteria > Sphingomonadales > Sphingomonadaceae > Sphingorhabdus_B. Next base: position 11,040 of record JANLSY010000373.1, on the reverse strand, counting down.
CTCTGAGATGCCGCCGCGATCAGCGCCCTTGCGTCCACTTCGCCGATAATTTTTTCGACGTGTGGAATCTGGCCGTCCAACGCCGATGCGACATCAAAGCCGGCACCGGTGAATAGCAGTCTAGCGCCGGTGTCGTTGACGATGTACTCCCACTCCGCCGGAGCCAGCCGCCAACCGATGGGGACCATGACGATGCCAACCCGAGCTGCCCCATAGAAAAGGCTGAAATAAAGGTCGCTATTCTTGCCGATCCACGCAATTCGGTCGCCTTTTTGTAAACCCATTGCCAAAAGCATCGATGCAATTTTTGCCGTATTTATGTCTAGCTGAGCATAATTCTGGCTGCGTTCGGCTTCGCGCAAGGCAGGATGATCGGGTCGATTGGCGGCCCAATGGCGAATAAACCCATCAAACGTGAGTATATCCAATGTTATATCCGCCATGTTGCTCGCTCTCCATCGTTATGGGCCTGTTATTCGCAGAGGCCTCGATGTGGTTTGTCGAGAGATATTGGTAACAAGTCAATCGCCGCACTACACGCGCGCCAATCGCCTTATGGCGCAAGCGTTTAGGGAGCATGTTCATGCACATTTCGGGTCGTATCATCGCCATCGCATTATTGACCGGCATTAGCTTGCCCGCGTTCGCCCAGAATGACGACAAGCGTGAGATCGTTGTCACCGGACGTTCGCTTAAAGACACTGAAAACGACTTAAAGGCATGCCTCGCGCGCGGATGTCCTCCCGATGAAGATATCAAGGCCACATTAGCGCACGCCGAAAACTTATTTGTCGAAGGCGATTATCGTAACGCCCGCGAAACTTTGGGCAAATCACTGGGCCGCAACCGCCAGCATAAGGGGCAATATCCGATAGAAGTCTCTGACCTGCTGCGTGCGAATGGTAATGTTGCGGCGCATTTGGGCGAAGTGAATTCCTACCGCCTATCCGTGCTGGATATGCGCGACACGCTCAAAGGTGCATTAAAGCCCGACGATTATCGCGTTTTCGGTGCGGAAATCGAAGTCGCGGATTCGCGCTTGAAACTTGGCTATATCGAAGAAGCCAAAGACAAATATTTGCAGATTGAAAAGCAGGCGATGGCAAAAGGCCTGCCTTTTGTTTCGGCCATCGCCAAATTGCGCGAATTGTCGCTGCGCGTACAGGTGGCTGATAAGGAAAAGTCCGCCTTTGCCAAGAAGGAAGCGAATGAGGCGCTCGATTCCTACATCGCCAATCCTACGCCAGGTGCCGAACAATATCGCCTTGTTGCCGAAGTTCTGAAATCGCGGATGGACCGGCAGTCGGGCAGCAGCGACACGACTGACAGAATTATCGCGCGTTATGCGGCGCTTGGTGGAACCGAGCGCCCGATGCTGATCTATGCCAAACCTATCGAAATGAACGAGGCGCAGACTGCACGCGCCGCAGCAGGTGGCAGCGACCTGAACCGGATCGGCACGCAAGTTGTCGAGGACCGCTGGGTCGATATCGGCTTTTGGATTGGTGCCGACGGACGCATCGATGAACCCGAGATCCTGCGAAGCGAAGGGAGCACCGACTGGACCGACGTCGTGGTAAAATCGATCAAGAGCCGAATTTACGCACCGCTAAAAGCCGAAAAAGACGGCTCATCACCAGGGGTATACGCCGTCGAGCGCTTCTCGATTACGGCTGGGTACGAAGATGCAACAACCGGAACCCGAATCCGCAAGCGTTCGCCGGTTGCTAAAATCGAACGAATCGACCTAACCGGTTAACGGATTACTCCGCCGCGACCGCCTGCTCAGGTTCCCGCCAAACCAATACCGGTTTGCGCGCTGCTTGCGTTTCATCAAGGCGACGACGCGGGGCGTAATGTGGCGCTGATTTCAGCGAAGTATCTCCGGCTTTTGCACGCTGCGCCACCGACCGCAGCGCGCCGATAAACTGGTCAAGCGTCGCCTTGCTTTCGGTTTCAGTCGGTTCGACCAGCATCGCGCCGTGGACTACGAGCGGAAAATAGACCGTCATCGGATGATAACCCTCGTCGATCAGGCCTTTGGCTATATCGAGCGTCGAGAAACCCTCGGCCAAGCCATCGTCGCTGAACAACGCCTCATGCATACACGGCCCGCTATGTGCGAATGGTGCGTCGAGCACATCTTCGAGGCTGCGCAAAATGTAGTTGGCATTAAGCACGGCATCCTCGGCAACCTGCCGCAAACCATCCGCCCCGTGGCTCATGATATACGCAAGCGCACGGGTAAACATCCCCATCTGGCCGTGAAACGCCGTCATCCGACCAAAACTATGCGGATGGCGTTCGCCCGCCGTTTCTTCCTCGACCAGCGTATAATAGCCATCGACGTGGCGCTCGGTGAAAGGCAGCGGGCCATAGGGCGACAAGGCTTCAGACAGCACTACCGGCCCCGAACCCGGGCCGCCACCTCCGTGCGGAGTGGAAAAAGTTTTGTGCAGGTTGATGTGCATCGCGTCGATACCGAGATCGCCTGGACGCACCCGGCCGACAATCGCATTGAAGTTCGCGCCGTCACAATAGACGTAACCTCCTGCGGCATGGACCGCGTCCGAAATCGCCTTCATGTCGCGCTCGAATAGGCCGCAGGTATTGGGATTGGTTATCATCACCCCGGCAACGTCGGGCCCGAGCCGTGCCTTCAGCGCATCGAGATTGACGCGACCTTCGGATGTCGCCGGGATATTCTCAACCGAGAAACCGGCGAAGGCGGCGCTTGCCGGATTCGTGCCATGGGCACTTTCAGGAACCAAAATGACACGACGCTCGTCGCCGCGCGCTTCGAGCGCGGCCTTTATTGCTAGAATGCCGCACAACTCGCCATGCGCACCTGCCTTCGGAGTCATCGCCACGCCGTGCATGCCTGTGAGTTTAATCAGCCAGACCGCAAGCTCGTTGATGACCGCAAGTGCGCCTTGTACCGTTTCTACCGGTTGCATCGGGTGGACATCGGCAAAGCCCGCCATCCGCGCGACTTTTTCGTTGAGGCGCGGGTTATGCTTCATTGTGCAGCTACCGAGCGGAAAGAAACCAAGGTCGATTGCATAATTCTGGCGGCTCAGGCGAGTGTAATGACGCACCGCTTCGGGTTCGGACAGCCCGGGCAAACCGATATCGCGGTTGCGTTCGAGATTGTTAAGCCGCAAGGCCACCTCTGGCGATTCAGCGAGGTCCACGCCGGTCGTTGCGTTGTTGCCGATTTCGAAAATCAGCGGCTCTTCGAGCATCAGCGCCTTGTTGCCGGTATAGGTCTTGACGTCATGCCGGCATTCTTCGGTCATTTCAGGCTTCCAGCCGCTTTGGTTTAACGCGCTCATGCCAATACCTCCTGCAATGCGACGGCAAACGCTTCGACATCTTCCGTTGTAACGACCTCCGTTACCGCGACTAAAAGACCGTTTTTGAGCGCATCCACGCCTGGATAAAGCCGCCCGAGCGATACGCCGCCCAATATTTTCTTGTCGGCTAGAGCGCGGACGATTGGCCTTGCCTCCTTGGGGAGATGCAAGGTGAACTCGTTAAAGAAGCTATCATTGACCAATTCAACACCCGGAATTTGTGTCAATCGATCGGCCATCTGCACGGCAAGCGCATGGTTGAGCGACGCAAGGCCACGCAGGCCCTTCTCGCCTAACAATGTCATATGAACACTGAAAGCAAGCGCACAAAGCCCTGAATTTGTGCAAATATTTGATGTCGCCTTTTCACGCCGAATATGCTGTTCTCGAGTCGATAGCGTCAGCACGAAGCCGCGCTTTCCCTCGGCGTCCACCGTCTCGCCACACAGCCGTCCGGGCATCTGTCGCACGAATTTTTCCTTGCAGGCAAACAGGCCGACATAAGGCCCGCCAAATTGCAAACCGACGCCGATCGATTGTCCCTCTCCGACAACGATATCCGCGCCCATATCTCCGGGAGCTTTGATCGCGCCTAAAGCTACTGGTTCGGTTACGACTGCGATTAGCAATGCACCATGCTCATGTGCCTTGGCCGAGAGCACGGATATGTCTTCAATGCGGCCCAATATGTCGGGATATTGCACGACGACACAGCTGGTTTCATCGTCGATGGCGGCAAGGAGCCGTTCGGAATCGGTCTTGGCCGAAAGTTCCGGCAACGCCGTATCAAGCGTATCGCCGGTATATTTCGCCATCGTCTTGGCAACGCTGATATAATGCGGGTGCAGCCCTGAGGAGAGAATTGCTTTGGTCCGCTTGGTCACTCGACCCGCCATGCCGATGGCTTCCCAGCAGGCGGTCGAACCGTCGTACATCGACGCGTTGGCGACATCGCAGCCTAACAGCCGCGCAACCTGCGTCTGGAATTCGAACAGCATCTGCAGCGTGCCTTGTGCGATTTCAGGCTGATAGGGCGTGTAGGCGGTAAGGAATTCGCCGCGCTGAATAATATGATCGACCGAAGCCGGGACATGATGCTTGTACGCACCAGCGCCCAGAAAGAAAGGATGGTGCGAAGCCGCCATATTCTTGCGTGCAAGGTCAGAGAAATGCCGCTCCACTGCCATTTCGCTGGCATGGTTCGGAAGGCCGTGGATCGGACCATCCAGTTGTGCTTCGGCGGGAACGTCGACGAACAGGTCATCAATCGTCTTCGCTCCGATTATGCCGAGCATGGCCTGGCGGTCGGTATGGGTTAGCGGCAAATAGCGCATAAAATTCCTTTAAAGTCCGTCGACAAACGCCTTGTAGGCAATGGCATCCATTAGGCTGTCGAGTTCGCTTGTATCGCTTAGCGTCAGCTTGAAGAACCATCCTTCGCCTTCGGGGTCGCTGTTGACCAAAGCCGGATCGCCTTCCAACGCATCATTACCTTCCGTTACGGTACCGCTAACTGGCGCATAGACGTCGGAGGCCGCCTTGACCGATTCGACCACCGCTGCGTCACCACCCTTTTTCAAGGTCGCGCCGGTTGCAGGGACTTCGGCAAAAACGATGTCGCCCAGCTGGCTCTGTGCATAATCGGTGATACCGACGGTCGCAGCGTCGCCATCGACTTCGATCCATTCGTGATCTTCGGTATAATAACGGGTCATAGGGCTTTTCCTCTCCGGTGATAATGATGGGGAATGAAGGGCATTTGCGCGACAGTAAGCGCGACGCGTTTGCCGCGCACTTCGGCTTCGAGCGTAGTGCCGACGGCAATATGTCCGCTGGCCACATAGCCCATCGCAACAGGTGCACCGATGCTGGGAGCGAAGCCTCCTGAAGTTATCGTACCAACTTGTTCATTTCCTGAATAAATCGGCGCACCTTCACGCACGGGCATTTTACCATCGACACCGAAGCCGACCAGCCTGCGCGCTGGGCCTTCGGCAAGCGCTTTCAGTATTCGATTTGCTCCGTTGAACCCGCATTCCGCCCGGCGACGCTTTGAAACGGCGAACGCCGCATTGCCCTCAACGGGATCGATCTCCGGGTTCATATCGTGACCGTAAAGCGGCAGCCCTGCCTCCAGCCGTAGCGAATCGCGAGCGCCAAGGCCGATCGGCTTGACTTCGGGTTGCCCGCACAGTGCGTCTGCCAACTTTTGCGCATGCGCGGCCGGAACTGAAATCTCAAAGCCGTCTTCACCGGTATACCCGGAACGGCTGATCCAAAGCGGTTCAGGGTCGGTCTTTGGTCCCCAGAAAAATGAACCGGCTTCCATGAAAAATAGCGAATCGACACCCGGCACAACGCGCAGAAGTGCATCGACCGCCTTTGGCCCCTGCAAGGCCAGAAGTGCCCGATCATCCATATGATTGATCGTGACCTCATCAGGCAAATGCTCACGCAGATAACCCATATCGTCCCACTTTACCGCGCCATTGACGACGACATACAGCCCTATCGGTGCAGCCGTAATCATCAGATCATCAAGGATACCGCCATCTTCCGCCAGCAGCAGCGAATAGCGCATCTTGCCTTCTTTGAGCGCGGAAATATCGCCAGGAACTAGCACCTCAAGCGCCTCTGCTACGCCTTCTCCAGACAGCATCAGCTGCCCCATATGCGATACATCGAACAAGCCGGCATTTTCGCGTGTCCAAAGATGCTCCGCCATGATGCCTTCATACTGAATCGGCATATGATAGCCTGCGAACTCGACCATGCGCGCGCCCTGCGCGCGGTGCCAGTCGCCGAGCGGCAGTTCCAATATCTCGATGGGTTCCAGTTCTTCGTCGTCGCTCATAACAGTCCGTTCAAGAGTCGCAGCGGCAGACACCGGCCGGTGCCATGCCTGCTACCCCCTCTGTCACGGATACCTGAGAGCTTTACCCCTTCGGCGGCCTCAAAAAGGCTCTTTCCAGAGTGTCGCAAAAGCCGAAACGGTCCTTTTGCCTGAGAGATTCCGGGGCGGTTGCTCCTTCGGCGGCCCTTGAAGGGCGCTCTCCCGCTTCGTCAGCGACCTTAGCGCCTTGACCGCCGTGAGACGCGGAGTCAACCGGCCAGCGCGTTTATCTTATCATTTTCGTGGATAAATTTGCCTTTGCCGCCACCGGCGACCAGCGCCGCAATTGCTTGCGCCACTTTTGCCGATGGCGTGGACCGATAACGGCCAAGGCTGCCGAACATCAATAGGTCGGTAACCGGTGCGAGCATGATACCAAGCGATTCACCTGGGCGGCTATCCGACCTGTCCCCTCCCGTCAGCAGGCCAGGCCGGATTATATCGAGCCTTTCGAATCCGAGATGAGAGATTGCTTCCTCTGCTTCACCCTTTGTCCGCAAATAAAAGCTGCCACTTTTCCTTGAAGCACCAATCGAGGACACCACAATCATTTGCTTCGCGCCAGCGGTGCGCGCTGCGGTCGCAAAGGCCAAAACCAGATCGTGATCGACCGCACGAAAAGCCGCTTGCGAACCTGCAATTCGCATCGTCGTGCCGAGGCAGGAAATTGCAACATCAGGGGACAGACTGGAAATCATTTCAGGCCATTCATCGCCTTGCCCGACATGCCGGATTATCCCGGATAGCCCGTCCTCATGCGGCTTTCGCAACAACGCGTGCACTTCTGCTCCGGTAGCTGCCAGCAAACTTGTTGCCTGCTGTCCGATCAGACCACTGGCACCAGCAATCACGACACAAGTCATGCGTTTTCTCCAAAAATGGCGCGATGGCAATTTTGCGCGTAGCGGTCCGTCATGCCCGCCAGAAAGTCGGCTATATGGCGGCTGCGCTGTGGTTCGCATTCGGGTGCACCAATCTGCCAGTCAGCAGGCAGCAGCGACATATCGTTCGAATAGGCGCGATACAGTTCGGCGATGATGGTCTGAGCGGTGTCAGCCGCTTGTTGCTGTGCGGTATGGTGATAGAGATTGGCGTACATGAACGCTTTCAACTGCCGTTCACGAACAGCCAATCCGTCGGAAAACCCGCCGATTTGCTGCCCCGCGGAACGAATGTCTTCGACGCTGGCTATACTCAGATCTAGCAGCTTTGCCCGCGTAGTGTCGATAACATCGTTGACCATCACCCCGATCTGTTCGCGCACCAGTTCGCGAACCAGTGTTTCGCGCCTGGCATCTGGATACATCGTGGTTATTCGCGACCACCGATCGGCAATAAACGGCAAATCCAGCAATTGCTCCAGCGTCAACAATCCGGCGCGGACGCCATCATCTATATCGTGATTGTCATAAGCAATGTCGTCCGCAACCGCCGCTACCTGGGCTTCGAGCGATGGCCAGCTTGCCAGTTCAAGGTTGAAGCCTACATTCACTTCGTCCAACGCCCAAGTTGGCGCAATGATCGGGCCGTTGTGCTTGGCAAGACCTTCCAGCAATTCCCAGCTGAGGTTCAACCCCGGCCATGACGGATAAGGACTTTCAAGCTGTGTTAGCGTACGCAACGTCTGCGCATTATGGTCGAAGCCGCCAAAGGGCTTCAATGCAGCTTCCAGCGCATCCTCACCCGCATGGCCAAACGGCGGGTGACCGATATCGTGTGCAAGGCACAAGGCTTCGGTCAAATCTTCATTTAATCCCAGCGCACGCGCGATTGTTCGACCGATTTGTGCGACTTCCAGACTATGAGTCAGCCGAACGCGATAGTGATCGCCGTCCGGTGCAATAAATACTTGAGTCTTATGGCGAAGGCGGCGGAAAGCGATCGAATGGATAATGCGGTCGCGATCCCGCTGGAAAATGTCGCGCGGTCCGCGTACATCCTGCAAAGGTTCCGCATAGAGGCGCCCACGGCTTTGATCTGGGTGACAGGCATAAGGTGCAAGCGATGACATGGCCGCGCTTATGCCGCCATGCAGCGGTTACGCAAAGCAGCTATTTCGATTTGAGCGCGGTTACCACAACACCGTTTTCGCTTTTCCACATGAAGCCATCGCCGCCGGCCTTCTTGAAATCAGCCTCCCATTTTTTCGCGGCTTTCTGGTCTACAAATGGCCCGACGAGCAAACGGCTGGTCTTACCCCAAGCCGACGTCCAACCACTCTGTCCTTTAAACAGGTCAGCGCTTTTCTTGCTCCATTTGCGATAGTCGAACCCCAGTGCGTTAGCTTCGCCGGTAGCAATCTGTACCCAGAAACGGGCGGGATTCGCCAGTTCGACCTTGGCTTTCGCGGCGGCCTTTGGATCGATCTTGGTCGATTTAGCGTTCGGTTCGACCGCGGTGATTTTGGGGGCAGCAGGTTTGATCTTCTTGAGGTCAACCGGAACGGCAGAAGGTTTTTGTTCACTTTCAGGAATTTCGATTGCGCTGACAATCGAGGCGAGATCGAATGCGGGTGTGGACGCAGACCGTACAACAGGTGCGGAAACAACTGGTGCGACCTCGGCCCCTGCTGCAATCGCAGGCGGATTTGACGCAGCAATCGGCGAACCGCTTGGCGTCGGTCCTTGAAAAGCGACCGTGGTAGCCGCCGTTGTTTGAGGCATACCCGCTGCAACAACCGTCGGTACAGAAATGGGCTGAGAGGACAGGAACGGAGATTGTTGTGGCAACGCTGCGGCAGGGGCAGGTGTCGAAATGACAGTTCCGCCGCGCGGCACTATTGCAACTTGCTGCGTGGCCGTTTCAGGCCGGGGCGGCAAGCCTACAGATACCAGCGGCCGCGCGGATTCGGGCGGCGGCAATCCTGTGGTGTTGACCGAAGAAACCCGAGATGTCTGTGCTTCTTCAACTTTGGCACGCGCAGATTCGGTACCAAGCCGCGAGCGGTCGGTTTTGGGCAGCTTGGCCGACTCCGGAATTGCAGCAACCGCGACCTTCAATTCTTGTTTCTCACGCCCCTGGCGCTCGCGTTTGCTCTCCCGCTTTTTGTCGGTCTTCGCAGGCTCGGCCTTTGCGCTTTTCTGCCCCAAGGGCACACCGGATGGTATAAGGCGGCTTTCACCCGGACTAGGCGCGACCGGCGGAATTGTTGAAGCGACCCGGCGCAGCTGGTCGCTGTCACGTCCGACATACTGGCTGGCGGGAAAATGGCCGAGATGGATCGCCGCCGCTTGCTGCGCAGCCGTAAGATCGGGCATCAACCGCAGGTAACGCTCCATTCGCTGCGCCGATCCGGCATCCATGAAGCCTTGCGTCACTTTGGTTGATTCGCGAAAATCGCCGCGCGCCGCCAACATGAAAGCGCGCGCGCGCCAGGCAGCTGCGTCATTTTTCTGCAGGAGCGGCACAAGCATCGCATCGGCGTCGGATTTCTGGCCCGCGAGTGAAAGTGAAACCGCCTGTCGGATTAGCAAATCATCCGATATCGATGCGGTGCGAGCCAGCTTATAATCTTGCTGCGCACGAGCAAAATTGCCGAGCAAATCAAATGCCAGCGCCCTGTCGGCTGCTATCGTTCTCTCGCTTATCCCCAAGCGTACCGCGTCGTCGAAGAGCCGCAAAGCCTCAAACGGATTTTCTGTCCGTACGGTCGCGGAGGCAAGCCCTGAGACAATACGTCCGTTGTTTGGGCGAATGCCATTGGCGCGTGTAAAGAAATTCAGCGCGGCGTTTGCATCACCCAGCGCCAACGAAGCATTACCCGCATCGGCAAGCGCGTCAGCATCACTTGAATTGTAAGATATCCGCCGCATTGCTGCACGCAATTCAACGGCACCAGCCGGTTCGCGAATGGGTTGGACCGCTACCGGGTTGGCTTTGTCCATCGCGTCAAGCGCGCTTTCATCGACATCCTGAGCAAAGGCACCGGACGCCATCACCAGAAACGGCACTATTAAAAGACTACGTAACATTGTCACATTCATGCCATCTTATTGCTGCAGCGCTCACTCGATGCAAAGCGCCTTTGCGCCTCGCACCGCCGAGTTGTTGCATAATGTGGACAAAATGACGTCTTACTGAACGGAACGTAGATTAGTTGTTACTCTGCCGGTCCAAAAAGCGCGGAATGTTGAGGCCTGGCGCTGAACCACCATCCTTATCGTCACCGTCATCCTCGTCAGAACGACTCAATCCACGCGACAAATTAGACATGCGCTCGAACAGCGTTCCGCCCGTCGATATGCGAGGTGCCGGACGTTCGGGAGTCGGCGTTACATCGGCTGGCTGGTATGCGGGAACGTCCTCTTCGCCAGTCGTGACTTCGGCATCGCTCAATTCCAGCAGATCGCTGTCGTCGACCTCTTCGGTCGGTTCTGCAACTGCTTCATCGTTCCAGCTAGTTGCGGCGACTTCGCTTTCATCGACTTGTTCATCGACGGCCAATTCGGCACCGAGTTCGAGGCTGTCGTCTGCCTCATCCGCTGCAGCCACTTCCTCGACAGCTTCTTCAGGATCGGAGGTATTACCGAATAGCGACGATGCAATGGCTGGTGCTGGCTCAGTGACCGGCTCTGCCGGACGGCTAAATGCAAAAGGCCTTGTCGCGTGCGCGCTCGGTTGCGCCATCGATCCATCATTGTCGATGCCGGTGGCAACAACCGATACACGGATTTTGCCGTTCAGGTTTTCGTTGAATGCCGATCCCCAAATGATGTTCGCATCGGGATCGACCAGCTCGCGGATATGGTTTGCAGCTTCGTCGACTTCCATAAGACGCATATCTTCGCCACC
>JANLSY010000374.1:0-20667 GCA_031362665.1 Sphingomonadales bacterium | reverse complement strand
GCAACTGAAGGCTGAGCTGTTTGGCGGGTGCCCCTCCACCAGCTTCGCTGGTCCCCCTCCCCGCGCCGGGGAGGATTTAGACCGCCAACCGCCCATGCTCCAACTTCGGCAGCACGTACCGCGCGAACATATCGCACTCATTGATATGCGGATAACCCGACAGGATAAACGCCTCAATACCCACCGCGCGGTAGGCGTTTATCTTTGCCAGCACCTGATCGGGATCGCCGACAATCGCCGCGCCGCAGCCTGAGCGCGCACGGCCGATGCCGGTCCACAGATTCTCTTCGAGATAGCCGTCATTCGCTTCGGACTGCGCCCGCAATTCGGCCTGATGCGCGACGCCGAAGGTCTGCGTGTCGAGGCTCTTGTTGCGGATCGCCTCGCCTTGCTCGGCATCCAGTTTTGACAAAAGGCGGTCCGCATAGGCCCGCGCCTCGGCTTCGGTTTCGCGGACGATGACATGCGCGCGGAAGCCGTATTTCAGCGTGCGCCCGAACTTGGCCGCGCGCGCCGTCATGTCCTCGACCAGATCCTTCGCGCCCTGCACAGTCTCGGGCCACATCAGGTAGACGTCGCAACCTTCGGCGGCGGCTTCCTTCGCGGCGGGCGAAAGGCCACCGAAATACAGCGGCGGGCATTTGCCGCTGACCGTCTTCATGCGTGGCGGGTCGAGGTCGAGCTTGTAATGCTCGCCGTCAATGTTCAGATACTCGCCATTCAATAGCGTCTTCAGTATCTGCATCGCCTCGACCGTGCGGCGATAGCGCGGTTCGCTGTCCATTTTGTCGCCGGGCAGGTCGGACGAGATGATGTTCACATTCAATCGCCCGCCCGAAATCTGGTCAAGCGTCGCTATTTGCCGCGCCAGTTGCGGCGGCCAGCTCTCGCCTATGCGCACCGCCATCAGCAGTTTGATTCGGCTGGTCAGCGCGGCAATCGCGCTGGCAAAAGCAGTAGTATCGAGGCCGAGCGCATAGCCCGAGGGCAGCAAGATATTGTCGAACCCGCCCTTTTCGGCGGCGAGTACGATATTGCGGCAATGCTCCCAGCTTGAGGCGAGCATGGGGTCGGGCACGCCCAGAAATTCGTAATCATCATCGCACAATGCGGAAAACCAGCTGACTTCAACGGGGTTCATGGCAGCGCTACTCCTCTCGCCGCAACCAGCACGCTGTACCAATCAGCGCGGGTCCACTGGATTTTGAAGGCATCGGCAGCCTCGGCGATGCGCACCGGGTTTTGCGAGCCGACGATGGGGATGGGGCGGGCCGGATGCGCCATGATCCAGCTGTAAGCCGCTGCGGTGCGTGATACGCCATGTGAAGCCGCAACGCCCGACAAAGCCGCTGCGACATTCTGCTCGCGCTCGTTGGTTGGGTCGCCGATGCGGCCTCCACCCAAAGGCGACCATGCCAGCACCGCCAAGTCCATCGCGATAGCTTGGTCGAGTTCACCATTTTCGATGGTGTCGATCCGAAGTGGCGACAGTTCGGGCTGAGTCGATACAATCGGAACGCTGCTGAATTGCGCAAGTGTCGCGGTTTGTGCCTGCGTGAAGTTTGAAACTCCGAACGCGCGTATTTTGCCTGCCTTCACCGAATCCTCAACCGTACGCGCGATTTCCTGCGGATGGGTCAGAATATCGGGCCGGTGGATTTGCCATAGATCGATCCGGTCGGTCTGTAATCGGCCAAGGCTGTCATCAATCGCCTTGGTCAAATATTCCGCGCTACTGTTATACGGCGTCGGTGGTGTAATCCCGCCCTTCGTCGCTAGCACCATCCGGTCGCGCAAATCCGGCGCGTCGGCGAATACGCGGCCAAGCAGTTCCTCTGCTTTGCCAAAGCCTTGCTCGCCAAAGCCATAAATGTCGGCGGTGTCGAACAGGGTGATGCCAGCTTCAATTGCCGCATCGATTGCGGCGCGGGCGGCGGACATTTCGAGCCCGGCGAAACGCCACATGCCCCATGCAAGCGAAGAAATTTCGATACCGCTTTTACCCAGCTTGCGGGTCAGCGGCGGTTTGGGAAGTGTCATGTTTTTTTGCTCTTTTGTAAGGGTGAATAAGGCGGAGCCACAGATTCGCGTTTGACAAGTTCGTGCGGCAGGCGGCGGTGCTCGATGCCGCCTTCGCCAAACAACAGGTCGGCGGCGGTCGAAGCAAGATCGCGCACTGGCTGGCGGATGGTGGTCAGCGGTGGCCAGACGACACGGGCCAACGTGGTGTCGTCGAACCCTGCCACTGAAAGCTGTTCAGGCACCTGCAATCCGCGTCGGTGCGCAACGGCCAATACGCCCGAAGCCATATCATCGTTCGACGCGAAAACGGCAGTAGGCGGAACTTTAAGTGCAAGGAACTTCTCGGTCGCCGCAACCCCGCTCTCGAAATCGAACTGGCCATCAGCAATCAGGTCGGGGTCAACGGATATGCCAACGCGGCCGAGGGCGCGTTCATAGCCTGCTTGCCTTTCCGCGCTCGCCATATGGTTGGGATGGCCTTTGATGAATGCAATCCGGCGGTGACCGATGTTGATAAGATGCGTCGTCATATCGTCGGCAGCCTGCGTGTCGTCCATGAACACCGAAGACGTCAGCGCATGATTGGTTCCCGGAGAGATGCGGACGAAGGGGATATTCATCGCCTCAAGCGCGGCCAAAACGCCCACGCAATCGGTCACCGGTGAGGACAGGATTGCACCATCGACATGCGTCTGTCGCACCATGCCGCGCACTTGTTCGCCGACATCGGGATCGGCGACATCGACCGGCTGAGCAATCAGGCGCATGCCTTCCTCATGGCAGCGGTCCCAGCAGCCCTGCATGATTTGGTGCATATAATAAGGGCTGTGATTGTCGTAGATGAGAGCGACTTGCCCCGATTTGGTCCCCGCCAATATGCGCGCGGCGATGCTCGGGGAAAAGCGCAGTTCGGCCATCGCGGCATCGACCTTGGCCTTAGTCGCGGCGCTGACATAGGGATGGTTGTTGAGCACGCGGCTGACGGTCTTGACCGCAACGCCTGCGAGTTTGGCTACATCACGGATGTTGGAGCGGTCTGGCATCAAATGCTGTCCCTGACGCCGACTAGGCTTGCGAACAGGTCGGCAAAATCGCTGCCCTGACGCCAGAATACCGGTGGTGATCCAATCGGCGCATCAATATTATGGCGCCCACCACCGAAGCGCTCACCGTTCCATACGTGCACCCACTCGTCCTCGGGCAGATAGACTTCGCGCATTACCGAGCCTTCTTCGGTCACCGGCGCGACCATCAGGTCAGCCCCATACATATACTGGTCCTGGATCGTGAACGTCTCGCGGTCGTCGGGATAATGCAGGAACAGTGCCCGCTGGGCAGGAAGGCCAGTCGCAACCGCATTGTTGCACAGATGCCGTACCCAAGGCGCGAGCGTCGCATGAACCCTACTCCAACGGGCAAATCCGGCGAGCAATTCGGGCGTCGAATCGATCTGCAAATTGTCGTCGGGCCGGTTGCCCTCATGCGTGCGCATGACCGGCGTGAACGCACCCAGCTCGTACCAGCGGAACATCAGTTCCTCGGTGCGGACATTGCCATGCAGGCTGGTATAGCCGCCGACGTCGCTATGGCTATAGGCGTTGCCGACCAGCCCCGCCGACAGCGCGGCGGTAATGACGGTGCCGATACCGTCATGGCGCGAGAAATCGACCGACTGGTCGCCTGCCCACAGCAAAGGACAATGTTGCTGCACCCCGGTAAAGCCAGCGCGCATGAAAAAGAGCGCATCGCCAGTTCGCCCCCGCGAGGCAACCGCATCGGCATTGACCTTTGCCCAATGCACGGGCCAGCGATTATGCTCCTCCGTCGGGTCGCCGTCATGCAGCCGCAAATCGACCGGCAGATATTCGCCGAAGTCAGCCATCCACCCATCGAGGCCCAAATCCAGCATCTGCTTGGCTATGATCTCCTCGGAAAACCACATAGCGGCATCGGGGTTGGTAAAGTCCACAACGCCAGCATCGAACTCGCCGAAATCGACGGCATAGGGTTCGTCGCTTTCCAACTTACGTGCCAAATAACCCAGCAGCGCTGCCTCGGCATATTGCGGCCCATCGACCGCGAGATAGGGGTTCACGTAGCCGAGAAAGCGAATGCCGCGTGTTTTCAGTTCGGCAATTTTCGCGGGCAGGTCGGGATAACGCTGGGCATTCCACTGCCAGTCCCAAAACAGCCGCCGCCCAAAGCTGGTCTGGCGAATGCCGACCCAATCCTCGCACCACAAGCCGGAGACAACGGCACCGGCTTCGATGATCTTTTCCAGCCGGTCAAAGCTATTCGCGCCGTCCTTCAACCCGACAATTGCGCCGCCGATTGCCCAGTCCGGCAAAGGCGGTTGATGGCCCATATTTGAAGCAATCTGGGTGACCAGAGCTGAGATATTGTCCCCGTCGGCTAGCTTGAAATTTAGGTCACCCTGCCAGGCGCTAACGCGGTGACGCGCGGGATCGGAAAAATCGAGCACGCAATAATGTACGGATTCGACATCTATTGCATAGCCGCGCGAAGACAGAAATGTCGGCTGGGGATAATTGGTTGTCCAATAATCGCCACCCGCACCCGATCCGTCGGCATTCACTTTATCCGTTAGTTCCGTCCCGGGTTCACGTCCGACCCCGGGCTCGCTGGTCCACATTGGAAAGGCGCGTCCATTTAGGGCAAGATAGCTCATCTGCTCGCCGCCGCCCCAGACAACTTCGTCCGGCGCTGCCGAAAAATCCACAGTCAGGCGGTCAAAGTCATCGCCTTGCGGGCACCGATCCACACTCAACGAACCGTCATGGTCGCTGACGAGAAGTTTCAGGAGCGCAACGCCGGACGGCTCGTCGGATAAAAACACTTCGCCATATCCGTTTTGCGGCTCAACCCATTTGACAATATGGCGAAGCAAGCGCCCATCCGTTGGCGCATCCTCATGTCTGAAATTCCCGCGCACCATGGCCACAGTGGGATTGCCCTTCGCAATCCGGAACGCAGGCGCATCGATGCGATGACGCAGAATTACCCGATCGCCCAGCAGCAGGTCGAACCCGTCCTCCTTTGCTTCGAACCTCGCGGTCACGGCCATCCTCTTCGACTGTTTCGTCGTTCTTGTTCACGACTATGGCATGATTGCCACAGTCTGAGCCTAAATATTGTCGCTATATGACACCGCTAGACATATCAAGCCGGATTGGTTACATCAACCCCGTTATCAACGACGATTAAGCCGACCCGCAATTGTCTCTGGCGCAAGAAATCCAGCGAAAATTGCCTAAAATGGGCGGTATATATGGGAGGCACAGGATGCAAAATTCACCAGTTCAAACCCCGAATCTTTTCCGCGCAGCATTGCTAGGCAGTAGTGCGCTGGCGCTCGGCATTTCTGCACCTGCCTTCGCGCAGGTCGAGGAAATCGTCGTCACTGCACAAAAGGTCGAGGAAAATGTGCAGGACGTGCCAATCGCGATTACTGCCGTGTCGGGCGACACGCTGACCGCAGCTGGGACCACCAGCCTTGAAAATCTCGGGCAGCTTGTGCCGTCGGTTACCTTCCGCAAGGGTACGACCAACGCTAACTCCGCGGTCGTCCTGCGCGGCGTAGGCACCATTTCGTTTTCGATTGCCGCTGAACCAAGCGTATCGACCGTGGTCGACGGCGTCGTCCTGAGCCGATCGGGTCAAGCCTTTGCCGATCTCGTCGAAATCGAACGGCTCGAAGTGCTGCGCGGGCCGCAAGGCACGCTGTTCGGCAAGAATGCTTCGGCTGGTCTGATCAACGTCGTTTCAAAGGGCGGTACCGATACGCTTGAAGGCGAGTTCACCGCCGAATATTATGAGGGCGATGAGGTTCGCACGCGCGGTACCATCTCGGGTCCGATCGCACAGGATCTGACCTTCCGTGCCAATGCCTTCTTCGGCAAATACAAGGGTAATATCACCAACGTTAATCCGTTCCAGCCCGGCGACAACAAGATAAACGGATATGAACATCTCGGTTTTCGCGGGCTGCTCGATTTCGACAATGGCCCAGCGCGAATCAAGATCATTGCCGATTATTATGAGGCGGACGATGATTGCTGCGGCGAAGTCACCGGTGTTTCGCGCGGTGCGGTGTTGAACGCCGAACTGGGCCTTCCGCTCGGCGTGTCGCAAGGCGAAAATCAGCGTTTCGTGAACCATAATCTCGTTACCCAATCGAATGATCGGCAATATGGCATTACGGTCAACGCTGATTTCGACGTGCTCACCGACCACACGCTGAGCGCGATTTACGGCTATCGTAACTGGAACAATGAGGAAATCCGCGAAGGCGACTTCCTGCCGCGTCCGTTAGTGGGTACGCCGCAAGTTCATGATCGCGGATTTGTCGAAACCGACCAGAGCTCGCTGGAATTGCGGCTGGCCTCCGACCAGAGCAAAGCCTTCAAGTATCAAGTCGGCGGTTTTTACTGGCGGTCGGAAAATACTCAGACCGTGACACGCAATGCAATCGCCTGTCTTACCTCCAGCTTGCCCGCCGATCCGCGCACCGGTGCCCGGCCTTGTAACCTTGGGGATACGGTCAACACCTTGTTCCCGACTGCTACGTCGGACAGTCTTGTCGATATTGAAAACTATGCGGTCTTTGGTCAGGCTACCTACGACTTCACTGATTGGATCGGTCTGACGGTTGGGCTGCGTTATACGCACGATTCGATTGATTTTGCGCATCGTCGTTTCCCGGCTTTCAATGCGACGACCCGCTTGCCGTTGACCGGCGCGATATTGAACCAGACGTTGCTAAATTCTAATCCTGCTGGAGGACTAGCAACTGCGAATCCTCCTGGTAACGGAACCGTGCTTTCGACTGGCGGCACAACAAACAGCAATATTTCGGGCAAGGCGGTTTTGACGGTTAAGCCGTCTGACGATGTGCTGTTCTACGGCAGCTACACGCGCGGGTATAAAGGTCCGGCCTTTAACGTCTTTTTCAATCACACTGGGCCGAATAACGCGGTTCCTATTGACGAAGAGACATCCGACGCGTTTGAGCTGGGTTTGAAAAGCCGTTTTGCGGATAACCGTATTCAAGTGAACGCTGCGGCTTTCCAAATGACTTACGACGGTTTCCAAGCAAACAACTTCGTACTGCTCAATGGAGGAACGATCAGCAACCTGACCAACGCCGGTCAGGTTCGCAGCACTGGTTTTGAAATCGACATTTTGGCCAATCCTGTCGATGGATTGGACCTATTTGCGAACATCGCTTATGCCGACGCCAAGGTTCGCCGGTTCAATCCAAACCCCTTAACCAACGCCCCCGACGCCCGTAACGGCACGAAATTGCCGCTAGCACCGGAATGGAGCTGGAATATCGGTGCGACCTATGAAACACCATTCTCGGCCTTTGGATCCGATTTCAAGGTCTATGTCCGCACTGCCTATAACCAAGTCAGCAGCCAGTTCTCCGATCTTGGCGAAGGCGGACCGATTGAAGGCTACGGCTTGTGGAATGCCAGCGTCGGATATTCGGATGCTGACGATAATTGGCGTCTGACTTTCATGATGCGCAATATCACTGACGAAAGCTATGTCTTGCTCAACACCGGCAATGGTGTGCGCTTGCACATCCCGCGCGATGCGGATCGCTATATGGGGGCTAGCCTGCGCTTCCGCATCTGATCGGCCTTACAACAGTCGCAACAAGGGGCTGGAATCCACATCGGGTTCCGGCCCTTTTTGTCACGTTGTTTTGGGGAGTAAGCCAGGACGGGCGGTGCGAGACCAGTAGCATCCCGCCCGTCCTTGCTTGGGTGGGTGTGTTGAACACAGGTAGATATGCACCGCGTGTGCCAGTTTATTGGACTATCGCAATTTCAGTAGTTTAGCTGGTTATTACCGCGTTAACCTGTTTTCGCGCTGTAAAGAAGTTCGACAAAAAGCCGACAACCACACACAAACGACGTTTACATCTGTAATCGAATCGATTACGTCTGTAGTCGGAGAATGTGATATGAGTCTGGAACGTATCAGCGACGCAGAGCTGACCATCATGGAAATCCTGTGGGAGCAGGCACCGTTGACCGCGACGGATGTCGCCGCTCGGTTGCCCAATGACCGCGAATGGTCGTTACCGACGGTGAAGACCTTGCTGTCGCGGCTGCTCGCCAAGGCAGCGGTCGAACACAGCGCCGATGGACGCCGTTTCCTCTATACGCCGCTGGTCGAGCGTGAGGATTATGTATCTCATGAATCCAAACGGCTGGTCGACCGGCTGTTCGGGGGCAAGTTCATGCCGTTAGTTGCGCATCTCGCCGAGCAGGAAAAGCTCAGCGACGCGGACATTAGCGAAATCGAGAAATTGCTGAGGGAGATGAAGTCATGAGCGGAGAATTCATGCAAACATGGCTGTTTGACAGCCTGCTCGTTACCACATTGCTGATGGGCGCAGTCCTGTTGCTGCGGCGGCCGGTGGCAAGGATGTTTGGCCCAGGCGTTGCCTATGCTTTGTGGCTGATCCCTGCCGCCCGTTTGCTGATGCCGAGTCTCGAAGGAGATGCTGTGCCCGTTAGTCAAAGTAGGCACGGGGTGAGCGATGCCGTGCGGGAATCGATACTTGCCGGAGTGTCGTCACCCGACACGGTGGTAGATGCCGCCAGTAAAAGTGTCGTTGCGGCGGTCGATCTCACTGCGCTCGGCATCACCTTCTGGCTGGGCGGTGCAGCGTTGTTCTTCATCATCCAGATGATCCGTTACGCATCGATGCGCGATGATCTGCTGTCCGAAGCGGCTGAAATTGCCAATATCGACGGCGTCAGCGTCGTTGCGTCCGACCAAGTTGCAGGGCCGCTCGCTTTCGGTCTTTTCAAACGCTATATCGCGGTGCCGCAGGACTTCACCAAAACCTATTCGCCTGCGGAACGCGAACTCGCGATCGCGCATGAGATGGCGCACCATAAATCAGGCGACCTGTTCGCCAATCTTGCTGCCTTCATCATCCTGTGCCTGCAATGGTTCAACCCCGTGGCCTGGATGAGCTGGAACGCCTTCCGCTTCGATCAGGAAGCCGCATGTGACGCGCGCGTGCTGGCGGGCAAGGGCGCGGAGGAACGCGCGATTTATGGACAAGCGCTGGCGCGTACCGCTTTCGACGGTGTGCCGACTTTTGCCACCGCATTAAATTCACCCAAAACGATAATTGAAAGATTGAGGAGACTCACAATGAAAGACGCCAGTGCAAAACGGCGCATATTCGGAAAACTGGGCGTGATTGCAGCCGCAGCTATCATCCTGCCATTGACTGCGACAATCGTCCCAGCCGTGGTCGCGCAAGAAAGCGAAAAGCCTGCTGAAGAAGCGCAAAAACCCGAAACCGTCAAACGCCACGTCAAGGTCATCCGCCTCAACCGCGATGGCAAGGATGTGCACGTCATCGCCCATGACGGAGATGGCAAGGAAGTGACCAAGCTCGACCGTGATGGAAAAACCTTCATATTCCGCACCGACAAGAAACTGTCGGAAGACGAAGTTGAAAAAATGGTCGCTGAAGCAGAAAAATCGCGCGCGGAAGCAGAGGATGCCTTGGGCGAAGCTGAAGCAGCGCGCGGCGAGGCCGAAGCAGCACGGGGCGACGCCGAGGCGATGCGCGGCCACGCCGAAGCAATGCGCGTTCATGCAGTTGCGATGGCCGCAAACTACATCCCTGAAATAGAGATTCGCGAAATCACCAAAAACTGCCGGGACGGCCAACCGGTAACGAGCAATGTCGAAGGTTTTGACGGTACCAACAAGTCTCGCATCCGTCTCGTCATGTGCGGTAAAGGGCAAGCCCGGCTGGCACGCGTCGAAGCCATCAAAGGTTTACGCGAAGCCCGCGCCGAGATTGGCGATGAAAAGGAAATGCCCGAAAAAGTCCGCAAGGAAGTCATCGAAAAACTGGAACAGCAGATCCGCAAGCTTGAAGCCCAAGCGGACCGAACAGACTAACAGGGCACCTCATACAGAACCTTCAGCTCCCCTTTTCGGTTCTGACGGGGCGGTTTTCGAGAACCGCCCCTTTTTCTTTGCCCGCCGATAGGCCATATCCGAAGTATGAGCGATTGGCCCGATACGATCACCGCTGGCGAAACCGAGAGCCACGAGCCTTTGGTTCGCCGGGTGCTCGCGCCCAATCCGTCACCTTATACCTACACTGGCACGCAAACCTGGTTGGTGGGAAACAGCAGCGACGTCGCAGTCATCGACCCCGGCCCAACCGGCAGCGGCAAGAGCATCGGCGACCCTGCTGACATAAATGGCGAAGGTCATGTCGAGGCCATCTTGCGCGCCATTGGCGACGCCAAAGTCACGGCGATAATGTGCACCCACACGCACCGCGATCACTCGCCCGCCGCAGCGCCGTTGAAGGCAGCAACGGGCGCGCCGATCATTGGCTGCGCGCCTTTGGTCTTGCGCGACGATGGCCCACGCGCCGACAGCGCCTTCGACTCCGATTACGCGCCGGACCGGATTCTGACAGATGGTGAGCGGATCGCGGGCGACGGCTGGACCATCGAGGCGGTCGCGACCCCCGGCCACACTTCAAACCACCTGTGTTATTCGCTGGTCGAAACCAATGCTCTCTTCACCGGCGACCATGTCATGAAATGGTCGACCAGCGTCGTCAGCCCGCCCGATGGCGACATGAGTGCTTACATGGCGTCTTTGCAAAAACTCTACGACCGCGACGACCGGATATATTACCCCGCGCACGGCCCCGCCGTCGAAAAACCGCGCCAGCTGGTGCGCGGTATGATTGGCCACCGCCGCCAACGCGAGCGGCAGATTTTGAAGCTGCTGGAGGCAGGTGAGGGGCATATCCCCGATATGGTGGCCGCGATGTACAAAGGCCTCGACCCGCGACTAACCGGAGCAGCAGGGCGTTCTGTGCTGGCGCATCTGGTCGATCTCGAGAATCAAGGTCGCGCAGCCATACACGGCGACCGTTGGCGGATTAACATTGTTGCTTGAGGCTGTTGCTGGGGGGTGATACTCGTTCGTGGTCGCATTGCCTCATGACAGGGAGGGAACAGTCATGGCCACGCTTGCTCCGGCGCAACATCAAACCGCCAATGCCGATAGTTTTTTCCGCACGCTCGCCATTGCGATGGCGTTGACGGTGGTTGCCGGATTCAGTTTGAACTTAGCGATGGGTCGTTCGACCTTTGCTGCCCGACCACTGGTGCATCTGCACGGCCTGGCCTTCATGGGTTGGGTCGTTCTGTTTGTTACGCAGGCTTGGCTCGCCACGCGCGGTCCAATCGCTTTGCATCGGCGGCTGGGCTGGATTGGCGCTGGATGGATTGCCGTGCTGCTGGTGCTGGGAAGCTGGATCAGTATCGACGTGACACAACGCGGTACCACACCGTTTTTCTTCCTACCGCAGAACTTTCTAATCGCAAACCCGCTGGCGGCCATCGTCTTCGCAGCACTTGCCTGGACGGCGATCCGGATGCGCAAGCAGACGGACTGGCACATGCGCCTCCATATTTGCGCGATGACTGCGATCATCGGCCCCGGGTTCGGGCGACTGCTGCCCATGCCT
Organism: Sphingomonadales bacterium; assembly: GCA_031362665.1. Classification (GTDB taxonomy): domain Bacteria; phylum Pseudomonadota; class Alphaproteobacteria; order Sphingomonadales; family Sphingomonadaceae; genus Sphingorhabdus_B. The sequence goes on along the minus strand of JANLSY010000374.1, from coordinate 9,083 downwards.
TTGCTGATACCCTATGCCTTTGAACTGGCCGGGATCGCCGGGCTGATATTTCCCATCGCCGGAATGATCCGCGACTATCGCAAGTCGGGACGAATTCATCCAGCTTGGTATTGGGGTATTGCCGCGGTACTTTCGGTGATCCCGGTTTCGCACATCATTGCAAACTCTGTGCTGGGCGATTCGATTTATGCTGCGGTCACGGCCGGCCATCCCGGAGCGGATGTGCCCGGACTGGAGTTTCCACCGCCGCCTCCAATGCCCGGATAAACAACGCGGCATTGGCGCAACCGCATTTCGTGCCTATTAAGGGGTATGACTGCAAACCCCGTTCGCGACTGGTCGATGCGCTTTGCCGCGCTCGCCGTGCCGATACTGTTCATTTTGGCAATATATTGGGCGGTTGACGGCTTTCGCTCGTGGCGCGACGGGCCTTCACCCGAAACCATCGCGAGTGCCAGCCTGACGGGTATTCGCGAGCAGAACCGGCTTTCCGCCTTCGCCGCGAACTACGCAGCGGTGGTGACTAGCGAACAGCAACGCTTTGGCCTGTCGGCGAAAAAGACGCTGATCATGCAGGGACTTGTCCGATACGAAGTCGATATGTCGAAATTGACCGACGACGATGTTCGATGGGATGCTTCAAACAGAACGTTGCGCGTCAAAATCCCTGCAATCGAAACCGCACCACCGCAAATCGACATGAACTCGATTCAAGAATATGGCGAAAACGGCATCTTACGTGCATTCACCAATGTCGATGATGTGCTCGACGATGCCAACCGTGCGAAGGGGCAGGCGGAACTGGTGCGGCAAGCCAATGGGCCGGTGCCGATGAAACTCGCCCGCGATGCTTTCAAACGGGCGATTGCGCAGAATTTCCAGGTTCCGTTGCGCGCGGCAGGACTGGACGCGAAAGTCGAAGCCTATTTTGCCGACGAACTGGGCGGCAATGTTACAACGCGTTGGGATGAATCCACACCGTTAAGCGAGATTGTAAAGTAGAAAAGCCGCTGAAATCGACGCAGACAAGCGCGACTGCCCGCGTTATTACCAATGACGAATGAACTTGATGGAAATCTGATATGAACGCCCCGCTACGCGAAAACCTTCAAGGCCTCGACCTCCTCGCCGAAATCAACCGGCTGAAGAAGGAGCGCAATGCTGTCATTCTGGCGCATTATTACCAGAAGCCTGAGATTCAGGATCTGGCTGATTTTGTGGGTGATAGCCTTGAATTGAGCAAACGTGCAGCCGAGACCGACGCCGATGTAATCGCTTTTTGCGGGGTCAAGTTCATGGCCGAAACAGCGAAAATCCTATCCCCGCAAAAGACCGTCATCCTGCCCGATATGGCTGCCGGTTGCAGCCTTGAAGATTCATGCCCGCCCGGCAAATTCAAGGCGTTTCGCGAGGCGCATCCTGACCATATCGCGCTGACCTACATAAACTGTTCGGCGGAGGTGAAGGCACTCAGCGATATCATTGTCACCAGCAGCAGCGCCGAAACGATCCTGTCCCAAATCCCGCCCGAACAGAAAATCATCTTTGGTCCTGACCGCCATCTCGGCGGTTACTTGTCGCGCAAGTTCGGACGCGAAATGCTGCTCTGGCCCGGCGTGTGCATCGTGCACGAGGCGTTTTCGGAAACCGAACTCATCAAACTCAAGGCGCAGCACCCCGGCGTACCCGTCGCCGCGCACCCTGAATGCCCGCCGCATATCATCGATCATGCCGATTATGTCGGTTCGACTAGCGGTATATTGCAATTCGCCAAAACGATGGAAGGCGACACGCTGATTGTCGCGACCGAACCGCATATCATTCATCAGATGGAAAAGGCCGAACCGACCAAGAAGTTCATCGGCGCACCCGGAGCCGATGGCAACTGCGCCTGCAATATCTGTCCGTACATGGCGCTAAATACCATGGAGAAATTGTACTTGGCGCTGCGCGATCTTAACCCGCAGATCGAGATGGAGGAGGGTGTCCGTGTGGCCGCAAAAAAGAGTCTAGACCGGATGCTGGAAATGGCTAGCGGGACGGTGGGTAAGGGTGATTTGGGGCGGGCTTAAGTCGGATTTCGAGGACCGAAGTCGAGATCGAACGGCTCGTAGCGGTTCGCTAACGCGCTTCTGTGCGGGTCGGCTTGGATTTTGTCACCACTGCTGCGTTTGCTACTTGTAAACGCTGGTGCGCAGCTAGCGCTAGTTGAGCGCAAACCTCTCCCCAAATGCACCCGACGCGGCAAGGTCATACGCTTTGCGACCTGCTAAAAGCCCGATGGCACAGGAAAATCACCGTGCAAAATCCCGGCAAACGATTTACCTTCAGTGCAAACCGGAGTCGCGCCAAGTCGTTGACATCCATTTACATCCTTGGCTGCGGCGGATCTGCTAATGCCCATAAAGCCATATTGCGGTTCGTTGCCGCTATGTGTGGAAGCGTCCCATGTCGCGGATGTGTAAATGTGGAGGATGGTTTATGGCCGAAAACTGGTTAGCGGATGTCCGGAAATATGCGGCGCATGCGGACGAAGCGGTGGTTGCCGCGATTGTTAAATATTGCGGGATTTCCCTACAAAACCGCGACAGTTCGCTGGTCGCGATGTCGGACGTTAAGGAACGCACGCTGGTCCGTGAAAGCTACCTCAAAAAGAAATTAGGGCTGACGCATTCCGATACCGATCTCGACGCTGCTGTGGTTACGGTGGGGCAGGTCATGAAGGCCGATCGTACCAAGAACAGGGTTACGGTCTATTATCTGCTCGCCGAACATTTCGGTTCGCTCGGAATATTCGGCGGGACAACGGGTGGCTCGGCAACTTCCGCTGCACTGGCTGGCGGTGCGGTCGGATTGGCGGCGATGTCTCCAACTGTTGCTGCGGCATTGCCAGGCAGCGGCGCAAGTGCGTCTCAGGCCCATAATGCTGGCGGAAATGACCGGGATGACTTTAACTTCTTCGGCTGGGGCTGCGGCATCGCCGCACTGGTCTTGGGCGTAATCATATTGGCGGCGTTGCTTGCTTGGTGGGCACAACGTCCAGCGGTCGCGCCAACGGCTGCTCCGGTGCCTGTCGCCGCCGCCCCTGCATCGGTCCCGGCTGTCGAGCCTATCCCGGTTGGCGCCGGTGTCACCACAGGAGAGCGTGACGGCAAACCGATGCTGACCGTGTATTTCGACACCGCCAAATCGGATGTGACCAATGATCTCGCAGCCGCTGCGGCAAATGTGAAGGACTATGTCGCCAAGAATCTGGGCGTGAAGTTGGCGGTATCGGGCTTTAACGACCCCACTGGTAACGCGGCCGCCAATGCCGAGCTTTCGAAGAAGCGCGCACAGGCCGTCGGTAAGGCGCTCGAAGGCGCAGGTATCCCGGCCGCAGCCATCGAATTGGTGAAGCCTTCTGAAACCACCGATACATCGGGCGACAACACCAATGCCCGTCGCGTCGAGGTGCTGGTACAGTAATTTGTCCGACGGGCGGCGTTACCAAGCGCTGCCCGTCCAAATTTCCGCTTTGCCAGCGCCCCCGCTTTACCTTAGCTGGAGTGTATGAATTTCTCGTTGGAAAATTTCGATCTGCACGCGTTCGTGCGCGCCACGCTGGCTGAAGACTTGGGACCAACTGGTCACGATGTGACTTCGGAAAGCGTGATCCCTGTGGACATGCGCTTTCAAGGTGTGATGGACAGTCGCGACCCTATCGTCGTCGCTGGTTTACCGATTGCGGTGGCATTTTTCTGCTTTCTCGACCCTGAAATAGAAATCGAGTTGCTGGCCGACGAAGGGCAGCAAGTGCCAGCCGGAACCGACCTCATGCGGTTGCGCGGTAATGCCCGCGCGATGCTGACCGCGGAGCGGTCCGCGCTCAACACCGTACAGCATCTGTCGGGCATTGCCACGATGACACGCAAATATGTTGATGCCATTGCCGGAACCGGCTGCACACTTCTTGATACGCGCAAGACGATCCCCGGCCTTCGCGTGTTGGAAAAATATGCGACACGGATGGGCGGGGCAACCAATCACCGTATGGGGCTGTGGGACGCGGCGATGATTAAGGACAATCACGTCGCGGTCGCAGGCGGTGTTGCCGAGGCTGTGCGTCGTGCGAAAGAGGCCGGGGTCGAGCGCATCATCCTAGAAGTCGACCGGATTTCGCAGATCGAACCGGGATTGGCCGCAGGGGCGACGCATTTGCTACTCGACAATATGAATGTGGAGGAGTTGCGTGAAGCCGTTGCATTGGTCGCGGGCCGTGTGCCGACCGAGGCTTCGGGCGGGGTTACGCTCGAAACCATTCGTGCCAAGGCCGAAACTGGGGTCACCTATATCTCCGTTGGCCGCTTGACGCAAAGCGCCCCTGCAGCCGACATCGGGCTCGATTTTGCGCAGGCTTAGCGCAGTTCTGCCATTATTGCTGCTGGCCGCATCGGCGCATCAAGGAGCATCGGCCCAAGCATGGCAATGCCGCGCGCCCAAATTCCTGCCACGTCCCGCACTCGAACTGCCCGAGCCGGGACAGGTGCGGCGGACGGCGGTTGCAGGTTATACATTGGCTCTCAGTTGGAGCCGCGAATATTGCCGCGGGCGCGAACGCGATCCGGCGATGCGGTATCAATGTTCGGGCGAGATGGGCGATTTCGGCTTTGTCTTGCACGGGCTTTGGCCCGAAACCAAAGGACCCAATTACCCGCAATATTGCCGCATTACCGGCGTACTGTCACGCAAGATCGTGGCCCAGAATATCTGCATGACTCCGACGCCGCAGCTCATACAGCATGAATGGGCGAAGCACGGCACCTGCATGGCAAAGACGCCTGAAGCCTATTTCGGCGCGGCGCGGCTGTTGTTCGATGCGATCGAGTTTCCAGATATGGCAAAGCTGTCGCGGAACGTCGAACGTGGCACGGCGCTTACATCGGCGGGGTTGGCGGACGCCTTTGCAGATCTCAACAAAGGCCTGCCCGCCGATGCTATACGCGTCAAAACCAACGATAAAGGCTGGTTAGAGGAGGTCCGTATTTGCCTCGGGAAAGATATGAAGCCGCGCCGCTGCCCTGCTTTCACGCAAGGCGTGTCGGGCAAGACCGTGATCAAGGTGTGGCGCGGGCGTTAGCCCTCGATAATCCGCGTCCCAGGATGGTGCTTGTCGAGATGTTTCTTGATGATCCGCAAATTCTTGCTGTTCGACCGAAACACAAGATCGAACGCATCGCCAACCAGTGGTATCGCACCCAAGGCGGTATCGACACCGACATTGGCGGTCATGCGGATTAGCTGCCATTTCGACATGCCAAGATTGCGCGCTTCCCAGACCATATATGCGCCCATAGCGGCAGTGACGACATCGCCGAGCACGGGCACAAGGCCTATGACTGAATCGAGGCCGAAGGGTATCTTGGTTCCGGGAATTACGAACGATCGTTCGAGCAGCTTTTCCATCGCCTCGACACGCGCACGCACCGAATGTGGGTCGCTGCCCATTCCCGGCAAATCCTTGGCAATTTGGCTGAACTGTTCCTGCGAAATCGGCATTATTGCACTCCTTCGGCTGTTATGTCGTATCGCGTCCCAGATATTGCAACAGGTGCCATCCGCGGCCGTTAGGAAAAAACCCTAACAATCCCGGCCGCACGACCGACCAGCGAAGCGGATTGGCGATCGGAATGAAGTTGCGCATTTCTTGCAATTCGGCCTCGGCCTGCGCCAACAACTGTGCTCGGGTTGCAATATTCCCCGCCATCCGCGCTTCGGATACCAGACGGTCGGCATCCATGCTGCAAATCGCGCTGACCGTGCACGACAATTGGTCCATATACCATGCCGGGCTGGACTGGTCTGCTGTACGGTCGAGCAGGCGCAGGTCGTGCGGCTTGTCGATGGTTACGCGCTCCACTTCGAGGCCTATTGCGGCCATATCGGCTCGCAGCCGGGCGAAAAATATCCGCCCGCCATAACCTCGCGGCAATGCAACGCGTAACGGGCGGATCTGACCGTTGCCGTTCTTCCACCGCGTGATTGTCGCGCGAGCCATTTCCTTGCGTTCGCCAATCTGCTGCGCGGCCCATTCCGGACGTGGCGCAGGCAGTCGGTTGGGCAAGGTTTCGGGGACCAGAGTCAACGCCTCTCGCCAAGCTACGATGTCAAAAGCAGTAAGTAACTTGGGCCGATCAACGGCCATCGCCATTGCTTCCCTGTTTTGGCGATCCGACAAAAATGGTCCGTCGCCTACAAAAAGCAATCCGAACAGGCCTGGAACAGAGTCGAACTGGATTTCGCCTGCATTAACCCCGGCAGCATCGAGAAGGATGTAATCTTCGAACCGCCCGCCATCCACAATATCGCTTTGGCCTTCCGCATAGCGGGCAAGTGCCAGCGATGCCTTGCTGTTACGAACTGTGACCGTTTCGGGCAACAACACCGGATCGCCCATTTCATCAAGGCCTTTCATCCGCAATTGCATTGCATCGCCCAGTTTTTCCGCCCGCATCGGACCCGAACCATAGCCCTTACGCACCAACCCGAATTCGGGTTGCGCCATCATTTCGAGCAGATAGGGCATTGGAGCTTTAAGGCGGATTTCCACTACTTTGCCGGTCATCGGAACGACACGGTCGAGCACCGCCAGCTCTGCATTGAATCGTCCGTTGCGCAATTCGCGGATGCGCGCGGTCAAAAGCGCGGCGACTTCATCGGATGTCACTTCGCGCCCGTCATTCCAGCGTGTCTTGTTAAGTCGGAAAATATAACTCTTCCCGTCATCGGTCACGATCCAGCGGTTGGCGAGGCCGGGGGCGACGCGGCCCTTGGCGTCGAAAGTTACGAGCCCCTGTGCCGTCGCGCTGCGCAAATATGCCGAGGCCAGCGGCAGGGGCGCTGCAGAAATGTTGAACAGACGCGGCCGTTCCTCGATGATATCGACACGTACTCGGCTGTTATCAACGCCTTTCGCGCAGCCGCCAAGCAAAGCGACCATCATCAGCATCAAGAGCGAGAGGCGGGTCATGCCGTTACCATAAAGCGAACTGCTTCAGGTGCAATCAAACACCAATATTTCATTGGGCGCTGTTGGTACGACTTCGCGGACCGCCTTGTTCATATTGTCGATCTTGGCGAGCATTTCGGCGTCGGCCGAGCAACTCGTAACGTCATAGCGTTTGCGCGCTTCGCGGGCTTTGTCCATCGCATCGAGTCCGAGCAGATAGCGTTCGATGCGATAGCTGTTGCTGTTCGGCGTGTAACTGACCACCGAGACTTGCGCGTCGGTATTGGGAACGAAACTGCGCGTCCACGTGCCGCCATTTTCGAGATATTGCGTTCGTCCGTTGACACAGCCGTCCTTTGTCCAATCGAACAGCACGTCAGCGGTATCTGAAACCGTAACGCGGCTGCGTTCGGGCTGGATTACACAGCGGCGCTTGCCGGTGCTGGCATTGGCAGTAGTCTTTTCGATGCTTTTTTCGGTGTCGATTTCATCCGTCATTGCCGCGCGTACGCGCTCATCGACTTCATCGAACGAAGGACGAGCGATGAAGATTGCTATTGCTGACAGTAACGTCACCCCGCCGACACTCGCCGCTATCTTGAATCGGTCGCGCCGGTTGCGCTCGCTGAACTGCCATGCCGCGCCGCCTGCGACAGCGGCCAGTACCAGCAGCAATCCTGCAAAGGCGATATGGTTTTCTCGTGCGGCAATGACATCATGTTCGGCATCGCTACGGATTTTGCCTTCGCGGCTTTGGCGCAACTCTTTGGCGATGCGCGCTTCGGCCTCGACCTTGGACCGGGCTGCAGCTTCGCGCTCGGCTTCGGCGCGGGTTAGTTCGGCGACCGACCGGCATTCGCCGGTTGCCCCGCTTATGTTTACGCCCTGACCTTGAAGGAAGGTAAGGACTTCACGTACCGAGATCGCAAAGTAGAACTCTGCTCCGCCACCATCGGCGACCGCGCCGAAGCTGTTAATGCCAAGGACGCGCCCGCAGGCATCGACCAAAGGACCACCGCTATTGCCTGGCGCAATCGGCGCGGTGTGAAGCAGCGATTCGACCGATTTCGAACTTCGGCCTGACGATATGCTACCACGTGTCTTGACCGGAGGTGAGGGGCGCAAAACGTCCTCTTCACTTTGTTCCAGTGCAACATCGACATTGGCGGGGTAACCTATAGCAAAAACGTCGACGCCGTCGCCTACAATGCCGGAATAGAAACTCGCCGGTATCAGCCGTCCGTTTTCCGTCAGTTGCAACAGTGCCAAATCCTTTGCTCCGGACGAAGCCACCAGTCGTGCGGTATAAGTCTTGCTGCCTTCGGACGGGATGACCGTGAATGTAACGCTCTCGTCGAAGCGGGTTGGCTCGGCCACATGTGCGTTGGTGATCACCTTGTCGGATGTGATTGCTACTCCCGAGCCATATCCGATCAGCGTGCGCTGGCCATCAGCTGAACTGAATACCGCAATGCGGACAACGCTGCGGGTGGCGGCGGCAATGTCGGTCGCATCGCCGTGCGATTGCGAAACGAAAAACGGGGATATCAAGAGCAGAAGGGCGAAGAAAGTGCGCATGCGACCATCGACCACAGAAGCAGGCTTAGTTCAACGCGTTTCGGGCGAACTGCGCTCTTTTGGTTGCACATTTACACCCTCACGGTCCAATCGAACTTCGAGTGGAACGCCGCCTACTTCGGTATTGACGGTCACGCCCTGGCCCTCATCTATCCGCACATCGGTGCCTTCGATATTCACCGGGATGTCGGGCAGTTCAGGAAGGTCGAGCGGTTCGATAGGCCCTTCCGGGTCCGGCTTAGTCGCGGGACGTGGCGCTTGCCGTGGCGCGGCGCCTTTGACAGCCTGACTCATAAAATCGCGCCAGATGCGCGCTGGAAGGCCACCGCCGTTGATCCCGCGCAGGGGCGTGTTATCGTCGTTTCCGATCCAAACGCCAACCACCAGATCACCCGCAAAGCCAACGAAAAGCGCGTCGCGATTGTCTTGGCTTGTGCCGGTCTTGCCGTATACGGGAATGTTGAGGCGTGCCGCGCCACCCGTGCCATCAAAAAACTCCAGGCGGATCTCGACCGCG
>JANLSY010000307.1:0-4820 GCA_031362665.1 Sphingomonadales bacterium | reverse complement strand
CGAGCGAGCGCGTGCCTTTACGGAGCGAACAGGTATCGATAGCTTCCAGTGGAATGTTGCCGATTACGACGCCTGCCATGCGGCTGTCGACCAGATCACAGCGACATTGGGATCGGTCGATGTCCTCATCAATAATGCAGGGATTACGCGCGACTGCTCGGTACTAAAAATGTCGCGCGACGATTGGTCCGATGTCGTCGATACCAACCTGACCGGCGGTTTCAATATGGTGAAGGCAGTTTTGCCCACTATGCGCGAGCGCGGATGGGGCCGGATCGTCAACATCGGCTCGATCAATGGTCAGGCAGGACAGTTCGGCCAGGTCAATTATTCGGCGACCAAAGCCGCCATCCACGGCTTCACCAAAGCGCTGGCGCAGGAAGGCGCGCGGTTCGGCGTTACCGTAAACACCGTGGCTCCCGGCTACATCAACACCGACATGGTCGCAGCGGTCCCGCCTGAGCAACTGGCCAAGATCGTCGCGAAAGTGCCGGTGGGCAGGCTTGGCGAGGCGCATGAAATTGCCCGCGTTGTAGCTTTCCTGTGCGCCGACGAAAGCAGCTTTATTACCGGATCGACAATCAGCATCAACGGCGGTCAGCATATGTATTGAAGCGCTATCCGGTAACCGGGTACCGCTTCACCAGCGACTTTTCGCGCCGCCATTGACGGAAGAAGCTGCGCCACCTTTCGGGTTTTACGCCGCGTTTGCGATTGGCCGCGCCGACCTTAAACAGCAATGAAAATTGGCGGAATAATGCGCCCCACGCCTCAAGCAAAGTCGTGCGGCTGTCCCAGATATGTGTCATTTCAGCACCTGCTCCATTATATTCGATGATGGAAAAATCCTCGCCCCGCTGGAAAGCGGCAAAGTCGGCGAAGCGAACGTCGAAGCGGCCGAAATGAAAACCATCAATCGCATCTGCAATTGCGTCGAACCGCGCGCGCATCGCTTCGGTGATATAGGCGTTGCCATTGCGGAAAATCGCGCCTTTGGAATGACTGCCCGAGAATACCAACCGTCGACTTTCGCCCATAGGAACAATACGGTCCAATTCGTCACCGAACCGCCTGAGATATAGCTGCGGCACCAAGCCTGCACGGCTGTCTGCAAAGATGAGCTGTCGCAAGGTCGAATGACCGTCACCCACAACATGCGGAAAATATTTGAGCGTTAGCGAGTGGATCCGGCCTGCTTTTGAACCGGGTTCACGGACGTAAAAGACGCCCGCTTCTCCTTCGACATCGATCATGCGCTGGACCAGGAATGTTTCGCCTGTCGGGAACTCTTCGGCATATTGGCGCAATTCAGCGGGTGAACGGACGGGCCGGACACCTGCACCGCGGCAACCAATATCGGGTTTTGCGACCATGGGATATACCATGCCCGCAGTCTGGATCGCTGCCTGGATTGATGGCCATTGAGTATCCATTGCTGAGTCAAGGCGGTCTACCACGACATAATCGGGCAAATGCCTGCGCTCGGGTCCGCTCAATCGCGCAAACAGCTGACTCTTCCTTTCGCCGACCAACCCGCCAGCCGGAAAACCCGGATTGGCGATAAGCGGTGCACGGATGCTACGATGTCGGACCATCAGGCCCGCAATAGCGATCCAGACCGGCGCATAGAATTTCCACGCCGGCCAGAATTCAAAGTGCGACAAGGCCGGGCCGTCCCCAAACGGCGGCATCGCCGATCCCGCAATCGCGCCTTCAGGCTGCGACACGATAATATTCGCGTGCGGCTGAAGTGGTTTGCGAGCGCGAGCGTTGGACGCTGTCGACAAAGATCGATTCGAACAGTTCGCGCTGGACATTACTGCCGCCGAGTTCGGAAAGATGATGGCAGACAGGGGCCAGCGCCGCTGCGGCTTCGCGGTAGTTTTCGGCAGCATAGGACTGGATGGCATTGGCAATCGCGCCTGCGACCCGGTCGCGCTGCAGCAATTCGGTCAGGCGCATTGCCGCATCGGACCGCCCGCTTTTCAGCAGCGTAATCAGATAGTGCAGATCAAGGAAGCCGTTGACTCGGTCGTCAATACGCCCCTCGATATAGGTTGCGATGTCATCCCACCGCGCTGCGGCGCGGACGCCCTGCATTTCCATTCGGAATAGCAGCGAGATAGCGTTTATCTGGTCTTGCGCATGGCCTTTTCGTTCGCTCCACACCCGTTCGTCGAATAGCGCAAGCGCCGCCGCCTTGTTACCCAGCTCAAGCTCGATCAGCGCGAGATGCCACCAATTGTGCGTTAGCATGAACGACGAGCAACGGTCCCAGCTGTGCGAAACGCCGTGCAGAAACGCCCGCGCCTCGACAGGCTGATCCATCGCAAGCAGGGCATGAGCCAGCGCGTGCTGAGCCCACGGGTCGCGTTCCGGATTGATATCAATTGCTCGGCGCGCAAAGCGATGGGCCAGTTCGGAATGACCGGCTTGCTCGAGCGCAAAGGCGTGAAGCCCGAGCGTATAGCCGCTGCGGCCTTCAACTGACGCCGCCATGCCAGAAGTCCTTAACATGCCAATCACATCACCCTGGTTCAATTCGAGTATCTGGCAGAGCTTCGCAGCAACCAAATCATGCGGCGCGCATTCGACGACGGCGCGCAGCAACGAAATCGCTGATCGCTCATCGCCGCCGCCCCATGCTGCGACGGCATGTATTGTGGCTTTCTCGCGCGGGCTGCAAAAAGCAATGTTGTCCATGGCCGCCGCGATATGCGGTGCGGCCTGCGCCTGACCATTGCATGTCATCTGGGTTAGAAACACCGCCGCTGCATAGGCATGGCCAAGCGCACATTCGGGGTCTTCGGTCACCGCATCGAATATGACCTTCGCGCCCGCTCCGTGGCTTAGCAATTCTTCGGCAAAGGCGTGAATCGCTTTTGCGGCAGGTGGCGAGATAGTCGTTATCGGCAGATGGAAATATTCCTCGTTCATGATTCTATCCTCTCAGTTATTTTATGTGAGCTTCGGCTCGAAAATGTTCGCCTTTGCCCAGCGAAAGCACAGCGCGCCAATCACGAGCGCCAGACCCGCAGGCAGCGCAGCGGCAATCAATTGCTGTGCCCCTGCTTCGCCTGCGTAATGCGCCACGGCAAACAGCGTGCCCGTCCAGAACGGCGTGGTAATTGCAATGATCGCTGCGACTGGCGCAAACGGCGCTGCAACCAAGCCGCTGGCCGTAAATATCGGCAGGCGCGATCCGGGCAGGAAGCGTGCGGCAAAAACCAAAGCCAGGACGCGGCCAGAGATCCAGCCTTCAGCGCGCTTCACGTCGGCGCGGGCGCGCAACTTACGGCCCAATTTGGTGTTACCGCCCCAGCGGCCCAGCGCGTAAAGCGCAATGTCGCCGATCGCGGTGCCTAGAACGACGCCCGAGAGAGCGGCGAACGGATCGGCACCAGTCCGTGCAACCAATACGCCAGCCGCGACGGTCGCCACATCTTCTGCAACAAAGGTGGCTGCAAACAACGTCAGGCCAAGCAGCAATGGCTGCTCGCTGAGCGAGAGGAGCAAGTCGCCAAGCATGTCAGCGCACTCCGCGAACGCGGCCGATCAGGTCGGCAATCGTATCGCGGCCCATCCACAGCAAAGCAGCCGCAGATATCCACACACCGCAGGCCAGTGCAAAAAGCTCGCCACCGTCATGCGTTCCGTCTGTGTTGAGCACCGAAACGCCCAATGGCGTAAACAGATGGAAAAAGATTGCTCCTGAGATCACGCCGATCGCCATCAACGCGCCGAGCGGGCGAAGAACCAGAAAGCGGTTCGAAAGTGCCGCCAGCAAGATTACGGCAGCAACGAGCTCTCCAGTGCCAACCACATATTGCGAGAAGATCCCGGTCGGCGCAAACAGCCCCGGCCAGCCGAGCGAACCGCCCCACGTGTCCAACGTGCCAAAAATATACTGCGTTTCGGGCGAGTTGGTGAATTTGAAAAACAGCGACTGGATGAACACGAACGCAATGTAGAGCGTCAGTATAATCGGCAGATATTTGCGTAACATGGTATTCTCTCCTCGGTGGTTCCGATGAGGGACAAATGCCAAATGATCGCCCGACGATAAAATCACCTTTGGTTATCGTTTCGATGCACGAACGGGGTCGGGCTCGTCTTCGCCGAAAAATTGTAACCGCCGCCGCTAATCCAACGAACGAGCGTGAGACGATTGCACGTTTTACGAAAGATGATTCATGGCCAAATATATTGCTATCATTGCCGCTGCCGCATTTGGATGCGTAGTCGCATTCCACCCTTCACAAGGCTTTGCCAGGACCGAACCGGTTTACACCGGAACATTCAGCAATGTGGCGGTGTCGGGTTACGATCCCGTAGCCTACTTCACAACCGGACGACCCGTAAAAGGCAGCACGGCCTATAAGGTCATCCACAAGGGTGCAGAATATTATTTTGCCAGCGCAGCTAATCTGTCCAAGTTCAAGGCCAACCCGGCGACATACGCCCCGCAATATGGCGGCTATTGCGCTTGGGCAGTTAGCCAAGGATATACCGCATCGGGCGATCCGACCGTCTGGAAAATTGTGAGCGGCAAGTTGTACCTCAATTACAATCGTGAGGTCGGTAACACTTGGGAAAAAAACATTCCGGGTCATATCCGCTCGGCCAACACCAATTGGCCAAAACTTCTGGCCAAATAGGTTGGCATTACCGGTGCCGAGCGCACAGCAATCTGCGCGCTGCAGCATTAGGTGTCAGTGGTAGCCGCACCGAAATTTGCCGAATTGATGTCAGTTTTTCAGTACTGCCAATTTCCTTACCGAGCAGCCAAATTGTTAGCAGCAACAGCCAAGCGTTCTGAC
>JANLSY010000305.1:0-6422 GCA_031362665.1 Sphingomonadales bacterium | reverse complement strand
CGAAATCCAGCTCAACGCCACCAACCTGTTCGACAAGGAATATATCTCGACGATCGGTTCGAACGGCTTTGGCAACCGTGGCGATAACCAGACTTTCCTTGCCGGCGCACCGCAGCAGTTCTTTGCTACCGTCAAGGTCGGATTCTAAATGAAGCGGACAATCCTAGCGGGCAGCGCATTATTTTTGGCGGCGCTGCCCGCCGGGGTGCTCGCCGAGCCTTTGTTGCTGATTTCCATCGACGGCCTGCAACCCGCAGATGTGATTGAGGCCGACAAGCGTGGCATTGACATCCCCAACCTGAAACGGTTCGTCAAAGAAGGCAGCTACGCTAGCGGCGTAAAAGGCGTGCTGCCGACGGTCACCTATCCCAGCCATGCCACTTTGCTGACCGGCGTCAGCCCCGCCAAACACGGCATCATCGGCAACAACAGTTTTGACCCGATGCAGATCAACCAGGGTGGCTGGTATTGGTATGCGAGCGATATTAAGGTGCCGACCTTATGGGACGCAGCGGCCAAAGCCGGGTTGACCACCGCCAATGTCCACTGGCCAGTCAGCGTGAAGGCCGATGCCGTCAAATGGAACATCCCGCAAATCTGGCGGACGGGCCATATCGATGATGCCAAGCTGGTAAAGGCGTTGGCAACGCCGGGGCTGATTGAATCGCTTGAAGCAAGGCTTGGCGAGTATGCGCCGGGAATCGACGAAAGCATCGAAGGCGACGAGACGCGCGGCCGTTTTGCAGTCGAGCTTATAACGCGTGAAAAGCCCGGTTTTGCGACGGTCTATCTGACCGCTCTCGACCATGAACAGCATGGCGAAGGGCCGGATACCCCGCAGGCGCATAAAGTGCTTCAACGTATCGATGCGATTGTCGGCACGCTTATCGCGGCACAAATGGCCGCGCATCCCGATAGCGCGATTGCAGTCGTCTCTGACCACGGTTTTTCCAAAGTCGATACCGAGGTCAATCTCTATCGCGCATTCATCGACGCCGGTCTGATTACGCTCGATGACAAGGGCAAAATCAAAAACTGGGAAGCAAGCCCGTGGAATTCGGGTGGTTCCTCGGCGATCATGCTCGCGCGGCCCCAAGATGCCGCGTTGCGCGCCAAGGTGTCCGAATTGCTCACAAGTCTGAAGGCGGACCCCAAAACCCGCATCGCCACGATTGCCGACGCGAGCGCGATCAAGGCAATCGGCGGCAATCCGGAAGCCAGCTTCTATGTCGGCTTTCAACCCAACGCCTATGCGGGCGGCTTTAAGGGCAAGGATGCCCCGCTGGTCGGCCCATCGAGCAGCAAAGGCACCCACGGCTATTTCCCGACCAGCCCACTGATGCGCTCCAGCTTCATGATGATGGGCAAGGGCGTTGCCAAGGGCCGCAATTTGGGCGAGATAGACATGCGCTCAATCGCCCCGACTTTGGCAAAGACGATGGGGGTGGATTTGCCACAAGCGGAAATGCCACCGGTTGGTTAGAAGCCGATTACCCTAGAGATACATGAAGTCGCGCTCGAAGCTTTTCAGATGCGCGCCGCCGTCGACGAAAATTGTCTGGCCGGTAACGTCCTTGGCTTCGGCCAGATAAAGCACTGCATCGGCTACGCCCGTTGGTGACGGCAACGTATCCAACGGCATCATCCCGGCCAGCCGCTGCTCTTGACTTGCGCTATAATCGTCGGTCGAGATAACTAGCCCGGGCGCAACGGCGTTGACCCTAGCGCGCGATCCGAATGCAGAAGCCACTGAACGGACTGATGCGGCAAGCGCCTGTTTCGACAATGTGTAGCTTAGCTGGTCGCCATGAGGATTGACCACCCGCTGGTCGATTATGTTGACAACCGCCGGTTGCAGATCCCGACCGGCCGCCTTGACCAACGCCTGCGCCAACAAAAGCGGCGTGAACAGATTCAAGCGAAAATGCGCCTCCAGCGTGTCGGCGCTCATGCCTTCCCAGTCGTCCTGCCCAAACATCGCGGCATTGTTGACCAAAAGGTCGGGTACACGGCCAAAATGCGCGGTAACTGCGTCGATCAATAGTCCCGCTTGGGCAGGATCCGATAGGTCATAGACAAATGGCTGCCAGTTGCTTTCATGCACGGTCAATACCGCCAAAAGCGAGGCTTCGGGTTCCTTGTCGAGGTGGCTTACCAGCGCCAGCGTATAACCTGCCCTTGCCAACCGCGCCGCAATGGCTGCGCCAAGCCTTCGCTTGCCACCGGTGACGATTGCCAACGGTACTGAACTCATTTGCGGTTCCGCGACATGGTGATGCCGATGGCTTCATTATCCTCGGCAATCGCCAATTTCACGATCTTCACGGTGATATAACTGACGCGCGGGTCGCCGGCAAAAAGCGTATCCATGATGTGATCTGCCACGGCTTCGATCAAAGTGAAATGCACGCCTTCAGGCAAATGCGTCGCTGCCTCTTTAAGCGCCATATAATTTTTGGACGCATTAAGCGGCGTATCGGGAGCGTAATGATCGGCCATTTCGAGCGTGGCGCTAATCGAGATTCTCAACGGCTGCGGCAGGTGCGTTTCCTGACTGTAAATGCCGGTCAGGACATTGACGACCAGGTCGTGCACTTCGAGGATGAGGTTATCTTTCATAAATTCCTTATTGCGACCAGCGGGCAAAAATGGCTGTCGGTAGCAAAAGCCCGCGCGCCTGTTCGCGCACCGACAGTTCGCCGAATTCGACCTTACCCGGCAAATCGCCGAAATGCGATTCGAGCAGACCACCGAGTGCCAGCGCCGACATCCGCACTGCATACACCGTCAAAAACAGAAAGCGCGAATTACCGTCGAGCAACCTGCGGCAATCGGCAATCAGCCCGGGCAAATCCTCCTCCAGCTTCCACACTTCGCCCTCGGGACCACGCCCATATTTTGGCGGGTCGAGCAGGATACCGTCATAACGTTTTTCGCGCCGCACCTCGCGCGCGACAAATTTTGCCGCATCATCCACTATCCACCGGATCGGGCGATCGGCCATGCCTGACAATTCGGCATTGGCGCGTGCCTGTGCTACCGATTTTTTCGAGGCGTCTACATGGACCATCTGCGCGCCTGCCGCCGAAAGCGCGAGCGTGCCAACGCCGGTATAGCCGAACAGGTTCATCGCTACCGGTTCGACGACATCAACAATCTCGCCCCGCATCCATCGCCACACCGGGTCCATGTCGGGGAAGAATCCGAGATGACGAAACGGGGTGCAGGATGCGGTGAAGTTGACCTCGTCGTTCCACGAAAGCGGCCAGCCGTCCATCGGTACTGGACGGTTATTATACCAGCGCCCGCCGCCTTCTTCATCCGAACCCGGCACGAACTCGGCGTCTGCATCCCAGTTGTCATGCGCCGGAAGCCACATCGCCTGCGGTTCGGGGCGGATGAAGCGGCGGTCGCCGTAGCTTTCATATTTGCGGCCATTGCCGCTGTCGATCAGCGTATAATCTTCGCGCGGTTCGCTGACCAAAGTAACGAAGCTCGCTTCCATCTCAGCGAACGGCGTGCGCCAGCACATAATCGCGCACTGCATCATAGTCGCCGGGCAGCACATCGAAACGCTCTTCACGCTCGAACAGGTTGCCAAGTCGTTGCGGAAGGTTGGGGCGGACACCTGTGGCGCGCTCGACAGCATCGGGGAATTTGGCAGGATGCGCCGTTGCCAACGTTACTACGGGAACGTCAGCCGAAACACAGGCAACACGTGCCGCATGGAGCGCAATGGCGGTGTGCGGGTCGATGACCTCGCCGCAATTCTCATGTGCCCAGCGCATCGCCAACGCCATTTCGTCGGCATCGGCCCGCGCGCTGGCAAACAGAGACGCCTTGCGCCGCATATCAGAAGACAACACCATCTTGCCCATCTGCTCGAACCATTTCATCCGCGCCGCGGTGGTCGACCCGTCGCGGCCCTCCATGTCGAACAGCAGCCGTTCGAAATTGCTCGATACTTGAATATCCATCGACGGTGCGGCGGTGGGCGTGACGCCGAGAACCGAATAGTCGCCTTTCGACAGCGCACGATGCAGGATATCATTGACGTTGGTGGCAACGATTAGCCGCTCAATCGGCAACCCCATCTGCGCAGCGACATAACCTGCAAACACATCGCCAAAATTGCCGGTGGGGACTGAGAAGGCGACTGGACGTTCGGGTCCTCCCAGACGCAAAGCAGCGTAGAAATAGTACACCACCTGTGCCATCAACCGCGCCCAGTTGATTGAGTTCACCGCAGATAAGGTTAGCGGCCCGTTGATCTCGCGGTCGCCGAACATGCGTTTAACCATTGCCTGCGCATCGTCGAAGCTGCCCTTGATCGCTACATTATGGACATTGGGCGCTAGGATCGTCGTCATCTGCCGTCGCTGCACGTCGGAAACGCGCTCATGCGGGTGGATCATAAAAATTTCGATTCGGTCACGCCCGGCAACCGCGTCGATGGCGGCAGAGCCGGTATCGCCAGACGTCGCACCGACAATGGTGATTTTCTTATCTGTGCCGCTGAGGAACCGCTCGAATAACTGCCCGAGCAATTGCAGCGCGACGTCCTTGAAGGCGAGTGTCGGACCGTGGAACAGTTCGAGCAGGAAGTGCTGGCTGTCGAGCTGCTTGAGCGGGGTAACGGCCACATGTGCGAAGCTGCCATAGGCCGCACTGCATAGCGATTTCAGCTCATCCTCTTTCAGGACGCCAGCAGTGAACGGTGCCATCACCCGCGCGGCCAAATCAACATAATCAAGCCCGCGCATCGCCGCGATCTCGTCGGTGGTGAATCGCGGCCATTCGCGCGGGACATAGAGCCCGCCGTCGCTGGCCAGGCCCGTTAGCGTCGTCCCTGCAAAGTCCAGCACATCGGCATTGCCGCGCGTACTGATATATGTTGTCCGATTGTCGCCCATAGAGCGCCCGCCGTTAGCGGCGCGGGCGCGGTCCTGCAAGATTATTGCAAATCGGCGCGGACGAAATCGGCACATCTTTCGCCGATCATCATGCTCGGCGCATTGGTATTGCCCGATATCAGCCGTGGCATGATGCTGGCGTCGGCGATGTAGAGGCCCTCAACTCCGCGCACCCGCAGCTGCGGATCACAAACGGCCTCAGCGTCCGAACCCATTCGCGCGGTGCCAACCGCATGGTAAATAGTGTCAGCGCGGTTCCGGATCATCATCTCAAATGTCGCATCGTCGTCGAGATTGACTGGATTACGATCCCGCCCACGATATTGTGTCAGTGGCGGCGACTCCATGATCCGGTATGCCGCCCTGATGCCCTTTTTCAGCAGGGCAAGGTCGCGCGGGTCGGTGAGAAAGGCAGGGTCAATCAAGGGTGCGGCCGTCGCGTCAGCCGATGCCAACCGCACGGTGCCGTGGCTTTCGGGCCTCAAGACACATATGTGGCAGCTATAGCCATGCGCCTTAACCACGGTGCGGCCGTGATCTTCGAGTGCCACCGGAAAAAAATGGAGCTGTATGTCAGGTGCAGGGGCATCTGGTTCGATTTTCAGAAACCCGCCGCCCTCGGCATAATTCGATGTCATTGCACCCTGCCGTTTCCAGAACCACTGGACGACCGCCTTTGCCGAATTGAACAGACCGGTCAGCGTCTGACCGAGGAAGCGCGTATCGTCGCACTCATAGGCAATCGAATAATCCAAATGATCCTGAAGATTCGCGCCAACAGCGGGCCGGTCGACTTGCACTTCAATGCCGTGCTTACGCAAATGTTCGGCGGGCCCAATTCCCGACAGCATCAACAATTGAGGCGTGCCAAACGCGCCTCCGGCAAGCACGACCGCACGCTTAGCGCGCAACTTAAGCTCTGCACGGCCCTTTTTATATTCAACGCCCGATGCTCGTCCGTCTGCGAAAAGGACACGCTGTATCGTAACGCCGGTAACGATGTGGAAATTTTCGCGGTTCCGGTTCGGCTCGACATAGGCCCTTGCTGCAGACCATCTTTCGCCATTATTCTGTGTGACCTGATACAGTCCTACGCCAATCTGTCGCTCTCCGTTGAAATCATCATTAACCGGGATCTGAAGCGATGCAGCTGCTTCGACAAAATCGATCGAGCCCCGATTAGGCGACACCTGTTCGTTGACCCACAAAGGTCCAGCGTCGCCATGAAAATGGTTGCCACCCCGAATGTTGCGCTCGGATCTTTTGAAATAGGGAAGTACATCGGCATATGACCAGCCGTGACAGCCTAGGGCCGCCCAATTGTCATAATCAAAGGCGTTGCCGCGAATGTAGACCATTCCATTAATCGCGCTCGACCCTCCCAACCCTTTGCCGCGCGGTTGGTAACCAAGGCGACCATTCAACCCCGCCTGCGGAACGGTCTCGAATGCCCAGTTGGTCTTGTCATTCTGGAACGCAACAAATCCGGGGACAATTGTTCGATATCCA
>JANLSY010000283.1:0-4407 GCA_031362665.1 Sphingomonadales bacterium | reverse complement strand
CACCGCGTGCAGCGGCCTGTTCGGTATTCGTAACCAGATCGGCCTTCACTTGTGCGTCGTCGGCTTTTGCAAGCAACGCAGTGCTATCCAATCCAGCCTTGTCGAGCACATTCTTTACCACGGCCGGATCGCCGGTATTCGCGCCGTCTTCCCACATTGCTGCCATGATCGTGTCGACATAAGGCATCAAGCAGCCAAGATGCTGTGCCGCCACCGCGCCGCGCATCAGGTGAAGCGAGTTGATCGGGAAATGCGCGTTCATCTTGAAGGGCAGCTGGTGCGCTTTGACGAACCGGTCAAACTCCAGCATTTCATAATTACGCTTGGCCGGCGTTTCTGCGTAGCGGATGAGCGGTGCCTGATTGTTGGTCAGCTTGAACAGGCCTCCGAGTAGGATAGGCACATAGATGGCCTCGGCACCTGTCCGAGCGCAGATTTCGGGCAGCACTTTGTGCGTCAGATAACTGTTCGGGCCGCCGAAATCGAACAGGAATTCGAATTTTTTGGTCATCAGAATGTCTCCGCCCACGGACGCAGATCCATCTCGTGTGTCCACGCACTGCGATGCTGTTTGTGCAAAGCGACATATTGTGCAGCGATTGCGTCTGGCGACAGTACCTTGTCAGCCGCCTTCGCTTCGTCGAAATCTGCCCGAATGCTGCGGATGAAGTCGGTGTCGATGCCGCCGTCGATCACAATATGCGCAACGTGAATATTGTGCGGCCCCAGTTCACGGGCCATCGATTGTGCCAGCATACGGAGCGATGCCTTGGCGCCGGAGAACGCCGAGTAGCCACTACCGCCACGCAACGAGGCGGTTGCGCCTGTAAAGATAATTGTCCCTGATTGCCGCGCTACCATGCGCTTGGCTACTTCTCGGCCCATCAGGAAACCGGCGAATGCGGCCATTTCCCAAACCTTACGATAGACCTGTGCCGTCATTTCCAGAATCGAAAAGTTCACATTCGCGCCGATGTTGAACACAGCTATTTCAATCGGCCCAACATCGCGTTCGATGGCATCCACCATGGCGACCACTTCATCTTCAATCCTGGCATCGCCTGGATAGGATACCGCTGAAAAGCCGGCGTCGCGGATCGATTGTGCCAGTGCTTCTAGTTGATCTGCATTGCGGCTGCGGCGGTTTACGCACGCAACATAGCCCTCATGTGCAAAAGCCCGCGCTATTGCTCCGCCGGTTGCGTCACCCGCCCCAACGATCAAAGCGGCTTTCCTCACGCCTTCTCAAGCGTGCATTGCAGCGGATGCTGGTTCTTCGCGGCAAAGTCCATGACTTGAGTCACTTTGGTTTCGGCGACTTCATAAGTGAAAATTCCGCACACGCCGACGCCCTTTTGGTGGACATGCAGCATCACGCGCGTTGCCTGATCGGTATCCATTGAGAAGAAAGCCTTCAGCACATGGACAACGAACTCCATCGGCGTGTAGTCGTCGTTGAGCAGCAGTACCTTATACTGGCTTGGTTTCTGCGTCTTGGGACGGGTCCGAGTTGCAAGGCCGACGCCCGGACGTCCGGCGCCACCGTCTTTGTCGTCGTCATCGTCGATCATGAAAATGTGCATGTTGCTAAAATAGGATAGGGCAGGGGGCCTGCGCAAGCCCCGTTTGTCGCAAGACAAAAAGAAACTGCCCTTTCCATGTAGGAAAGGACGGTTTCAAATTTCATGCGCCGGTTCGCTCGAGACTTCCCACCGCCTTTGGGAGGAGGAGAGAGAGGGCGACAGGTGCTCAGAAACGCACCGGCACAATCTTCAATGAAAGCTTATGCAGCTTTCTTGAAAAGGTCAGTCGTCGCCGCGATGCGGTTCGAAATTGGCTGGAACATGTCGCTGACCAGCTTGACCATGGCTTCGGTGTTCTTCGAAGTCTGGGCAACTGCGGTATCAAAGCTCTTGCGAGCCAATTCACCCTGCAGCTTGACGAAATCGGTTGGCGACTTGACTGCGGTCATTTCCTTGACGGCAACCTGTGCTTCTTCGAAATTCTTCTTGGCATATTCGATGTTGGTCTTGCCCATGTCCTGCGCGCCCTTGGCGGCAATCTTGGCGGCTTCGACCATCGCTTCTACGTTCGCCTTGTTGAATTCAACAGCGTCGGCAGCATACTTCTTGCCCTTTTCAGCGGCTTCAGTTGCCTTCTCGCGGATGTCTGCGAAATATTCGGTTGCCTTTTCGGTCATCTTTTCGGTGGTGGCTTTAACAGTATCGGTCATCTTTGTTACTCCTTGAGCAATCGGGGTGGGTTCGACAGAAACAATCTTCGTGACCAGCGCTGACGCAGGCTTCGCAACCTTAACCGGTGTCCGCTTAACAGCTTTGACCGGGGCAGGCTTTGCAACTTTCGCAACGGCAGGTATTGCAATCTTCACCGGAGCTGGCCTTGCGACCTTAACCGGAGCTGGAGCAATCTTTGCTGCTTCAGGAGCTGGCGTCTCCGCCTTAACCTGTGCAGCAACCGGGGTCGCTGCCGCAGGAACAGTTGTTTCGACCGCAGGCTTTGCAGTTTCGGTCGTTACTGAAGTATTTGCATTGCTGGCCATTTCGAGCACCATTTCTGTTGTGTTGCACTGCACAATAATGATTCGAGCAGGCAATGTCAACGAAAAATGTTGCAGTGCACAAAAATGTGATATTTGGCTTTAATCTGCCAAAGTCAGCCGTTCGAAGCGCTCGTAATGATGGTCGGCCGACCCAAATTGATTCTCAATCATCGTCGCACGCTTGAAGTAATGGCCGATCGCAAGTTCTTGCGTTATGCCGATCCCGCCGTGCGTCTGGATTGCGTTCTGGCCAACAAATTTGGCTGAGCGCGAAACCTTCGCCTTGCACGCCGATACCGCAGCCATGCGCTCGGTGGCCGGCATATCTAGTTTGAGTGTGGCCATCGTTGTCATCGATTTCGATTGCTCGACCTCCATAAACATATCGACCATGCGGTGCTGCAAAACCTGAAAACGCGAGATCGGCTGGCCGAACTGGTTGCGTTGCTTCGCATATTCAAGCGTGCCTTCATGAAGCTTGAAAGTCACGCCGCAGGCTTCGGCGCATACCGCGACGGTGGCTTCGTCGACAATCTGTTCGATTAGCGGCAGACCGGCGCCTTCGCCGCCGAGCAACGCATCGCCTGGGATGGCGACATTTTCGAAATAGACCTCTGACGCCTGAAAGCCATCGACGGTCGGATAGTCTCGGCGAACAATTCCGGGAAGATTGGCATCAATCATGAAGAGCGACACGCCGCCAGCTTCGCTGCCCGATCCGCCGGTGCGTGCACTTACCAGCAAATGCGTCGCCCAAGGCGCAGCATAGACCACGCTTTTGTGACCGCTCAGCACGTAGCCCGCGCCGTCTTTCTTTGCGGTGGTCCGGATGTTCGCAAGGTTATAGCGACCCTGCGGCTCGGCATAGGCAAAGGCGATAATGACCTTACCGCCGATGATTTCGGGAATGACCGCGTCGGCGACCGCACCGCCAACCGCCTTCAACGCGCCGCCACCGAGGACGACGGTTTGGAGGTAAGGTTCGATTGCGATGACCTTGCCCAGCTCTTCCATGATAAGCGCATTTTCAAGGTGCCCGCCACCAAGGCCACCATGCTCCTCACTGAATGCAGCGCCGAGCATTCCCAGGTCTTGGGCCAACGCCTTCCAGACACCGGCATCGCGACCACCGTCACCGGCGATCATCTTGCCACGACTGTCGAAATCATAAGTATCCGCCAGAAAGCGACTGAGCGTCTCGCGGATCATGTCCTGCGTTTCGGTGAAGGTGAAATCCATTATAGGCCTCTCAAATTATATTTTGTGCCGTCCCCGCACTCGCGGGAACGGCATGATCTTCCAGTGAATTTTAGGGATTAAATCCCCAGCACCATTTTGGCGATGATGTTGCGCTGGATCTCGTTCGATCCACCATAAATCGTCGTCTTGCGCGCATTGAAATAGGTCGGCGCGGCGCGATGGGCATAATCGGGGCCGATGGGATGCTCGTTATCACCCTCACCAAAGCCACGAAAATAGGGCGCGCCATAATGGCCTACGGCTTCCAATGCGAGTTCGGTAATTCGCTGCTGGATCTCGCTACCCTTAATTTTGAGCAAGCTCGATTCAGGCCCCGGCCCCTTGCCAGCTGCGACGCCTGCCAAGCTACGCAGCTCGGTGAATTCGAGCGCCGTCAAATCGATTTCAAGTTCGGAAATCTTGCGCTTGAAAAACGCGTTGGCGAGCAACGGCTTGTCGCCATCCATTTCGGTCCGCGCGATTTCCTTGATCTTTTCGACACCGCGCTTTGATCGGGCAACGGCGGCAATACCAGTCCGTTCATGCGCGAGCAGGAACTTGGCGCAGGTCCAGCCCTTATTCTCCTCATATACGCGCTGGTCGACGGG
>JANLSY010000252.1:0-3490 GCA_031362665.1 Sphingomonadales bacterium | reverse complement strand
GGCGGTTCGGGGGAGCCGCCCTTTTTCATTGCGCGGCGCGCAGCGTCTCGGCATAGCCTGCGGCCATGCACGACCTCAAATATATACGCGAAAATCCTGAAGCTTTTGACACTGCGCTGAAACGGCGCGGCGCGGAGGCGGTGTCGGCTTCGATATTGAAGCTCGATGAATCTCGCCGCTCGCTACAGACCGGAATGCAGAACGCACAGGCCCGGCGCAACGAGGCTTCCAAGGCAATCGGTGCGGCGATGGGTAGGGGCGAAGTTGCCACTGCAGACGCCTTGAAGGCTGAAGTAGCTGCTCTGAAAGACAACATGCCGCAGATGGAAGAGCAGGAGCGGGTGATCGGTGCAGAACTGGATGCGCTTCTTGCTGCTTTGCCTAACCTGCCGGCAGACGATGCGCCGATAGGTGCTGACGAAAATGAAAATGTCGAAGTTTCACTTTGGGGACATCGACGCAATTTCGATTTTGTTCCAAAAGATCATGCCGACCTTGGGCCACCGCTTGGTCTCGATTTCGAAACCGGAGTCGCGATATCTGGCGCGCGATTTACCTTTATGCGCGGTCAGATGGCACGTCTCAATCGCGCGCTTGGCCAGTTCATGCTCGATTATCAGACAGTGCGGCGTGGCTATTCGGAGTGCGCGACGCCGTATTTGGTCAAACAGGAATCGCTATTCGGCACCGGGCAGCTGCCCAAATTCGCCGAGGACAATTTCCAGACCACCGATGGCCGCTGGCTGATCCCCACCGCCGAAGTATCGCTGACCAACAGCGTGCGCGAGCAGATCTTGGACGAGGCGGCTTTGCCTATACGCATGACCGCGCTGACCCCCTGTTTCCGTTCCGAGGCAGGTGCAGCGGGGCGAGATACGAAGGGTCTGATCCGCCAGCATCAGTTCGAGAAGGTGGAACTCGTCTCGATCGTTCGCCCCGAAGACAGCACCGCCGAACATGAACGGATTGTTGAAAGCGCCGAAGGGATATTGCAGGCCCTCGAACTGCCCTATCGCAAAATGCTGCTCTGCACCGGCGATATGGGCGCGAGCGCTCGCAAGACGTACGACCTCGAGGTCTGGCTACCCGGGCAGGGGTTGTATCGCGAGATTTCGAGCTGCTCGAATTGCGGTGATTGGCAGGCGCGGCGGATGAATACGCGTTACAGGCCTACCGAGGCTAAAGGGAATGTTTTCGTACACACCCTTAACGGCTCCGGGCTCGCGGTCGGACGCACGTTGGTCGCGGTGCTCGAAAACTATCAGGAAGCTGACGGCAGCGTGACCGTCCCTGCCGCCTTGCTGCCTTACATGGGCGGCCTTACCAACTTGTAGCCAATGGCCTAATGCGCATATTGCTGACCAACGACGACGGCGTGAACGCTCCGGGCCTGAAGGTTCTCGAAACGATCGCGCGCATGATCAGCGACGACATCTGGATTGTCGCACCGGCCGAGGAAAATTCTGGCGCGGGCCATTCGCTCACGCTCACCAAGCCCGTCCGAATCCGCCAGCACGGTGAGAAGCATTACTCGGTTGCGGGAACGCCAACCGATTCGGTGATGCTGGGGCTGGGTGTAATCATGAAGGACTCGAAGCCCGATTTGATCCTTTCGGGCGTCAATCGCGGCGCCAATCTGGGTGATGACATTACGTATTCGGGAACTGTATCTGCCGCGATGGAAGGCGCCTTGGCTGGCATTCGTTCGGTTGCCTTGAGCCAAGTTTACAGCAAGGAAGGCATGGCCGATAGCGTGCCGTTCTCGGCAGCAGAGGCTTGGGGTGAGCGCGTTTTGCGGCCTCTGCTTGATATGCCGTTCACACTGCGAACGCTGATTAACGTCAACTTCCCGGCATTGTTGCCGCAGGATGTTAAAGGCATTAAGGTCGCACGGCAGGGCTTTCACGATTATAGCCGCGGCTCGATTGTCAAAGGTACCGACCCGCGCGGCTATGATTATTACTGGTTCGGACTGCACGGCATGGTCCACACATCGGGGCATGACACCGACCTTGAGGTCATAGAGGACGGCTATATCGCTGTCACGCCGTTGCAGCTTGATCTTACGCACCGAGAATCGCTGGCGGCGCTGCACACCGCTTACGGGGGATAAAAGGAGTTCGGAGGGGAATGCGGGGGAAAGTACTTGCGCTGGGTTTGACGCTGGCTCTGGCGGCGTGCATTCCGCCAGGAGGCGAAGATTACCGGATCGGCCGCAGCGCCGAAGCGCCATCGGATGGGCCGCAACTCGTCCCTGAAAAAGCGGTTGTCGCTGAAACACCGAGCTGGAGTCCGTCAGTAGTCGAGCGCAATGCAAGGCAGGTTTATGGCGGCGAATATGCAGTGCAGCCCGGCGACACCTTATATGGCATTGGAATGCGGACTGGTTCTGACCCTCGGCTGATTGCCGCCGCTAGCGGAATATCGGCAATGGATACTATTCGCCCAGGCCAAAAAATCACTATTCCCGGCGGCGTATATCACCGGGTTGGACAGGGTGAGACAGGTATTGCCATTGCGCGGGCATATGGCGTTTCTTGGGCCGACATCGTAACCCTTAACGTTCTACAGCCGCCATATTTGCTTGGCGTTTTTCAGGCATTGCGCTTGCCCGATTCGGCTCTTGCTGCATCAACAGTTGAAGAGTTGACACCTGAACAGCGAGCAGCGGCTTTTTCGTTGAACGTCGATGATATTGTGACGGGCGGTGAACCCCCAATTGCGATTGTCGCTGACTCTAGATCTCCCGATTTAGCCGTACAAAAAATGAAACTGAGCAGCTTTGCGGGCGCCTTCGCATGGCCGTTGCGTGGAACGATACTGGCGCGATTTGGTAGCCTGGGCGGAGGGAGGGTCAATGACGGCCTGAATATCGCAGGAGCAAAAGGTGCGCCTGTCAGCGCTGCTGCCGATGGCGTGGTGGCCTATAGCGGCAATGAGATCGGCGTCTTCGGGGGGCTTGTGCTCATCGACCATGGCGGCGGATGGGTTACCGCTTATGGCCATCTCGGTAGCTTGAATGTAAAAAGAGGCGATCGCGTTTCGGCAGGACAGTCTTTGGGCGGTGTTGGCGAAACCGGGTACGTCAACCAGCCGCAACTGCACTTCGAAATTCGCAAGGATCGGAAACCGCTCGATCCGCTGACTCGATTAGGTTCCTAGCAGAACAAACACGGCCCCCATCGCTGCGTAAAACACGACCCAATAGCCCGCATCAATCGCAAATAATTTGCCCGATTTGCGTGCGAACAGATAATTGGTGCCGATGGCCGGAACGATATAGCCGAGCGCAACGCCCGTCGAAATCATCATCGTTGCGCGGGCGCCGGTGTCAAAAAATGCCAACAAATGGCCGAGGAAAACCGCCGAAAGCACAGAGAAAGCAAAGGTAAGCCCGTAAATTTTGAGCATGTTCGCATTTTTCAGCTGCTCTTCAGTAAAGCCGTTCTCCGCCATCCATGCTTTGCCGAACAGAGGTCCGTACCAGAGG
>JANLSY010000209.1:0-21603 GCA_031362665.1 Sphingomonadales bacterium | reverse complement strand
CCTCGTTGTTGCTGCCAGATGGCAAGGCGCGGCGTGCAGTTGGCGAAAACGGACTGGCCGAAGCGTTGCGCGAAACTATATTTCCCGATGGCGGCGTAGTGTCGCGTTCGCCAGTGCAACTGATTGAATTAATCGGTCTGCTCAGCCTGCTGAAGCAATGCTATAACGCGCGTGACGAAATCGCTCCGACGTTCCTGACCGATGCACTGGGCCGGGCCGTTCCTGCATTGCTGGGCCTGACTCACGCGGATGGCGGTCTCGGCGCATGGCAAGGGTCTGCGCATGTCGGCGCAGAACGGATTGAGGCGCTCGTCGTCGCCAGCGAAGTACGCGCTCGCCCGCACCGCCAAGCACTCGATTGGGGCTATCAGCGGGTATCGGCGGGTAAGTCGGTATTACTGCTCGACGCCGGTCCGCCGCCGCTAGCAAGACAATCAGCCTCGGGTTGTGCATCCACTCTCGCATTCGAGTTATCGCACGGCAGCCAGCGTATCATCGTCAATTGCGGTGGGTCGGCTTTGGTCGGCGCGACCATTCCGGCGTCGCTGGCGCGCGGGCTTCGTACCACCGCTGCACATTCGACCTTGTGCATCAGCGACACCAACTCGACAGCCATCCTGCCGGGCGGGCAGCTTGGCAAGGGCGTCGCCGAGGTCGGGCTGGAACGCCGCGATGTCGATTCTGCGACGCGTATCGAAGCCAGCCATGACGGTTATGTGCGCGGTTTCGGGTTCAATCATTCGCGTCTCCTCATCCTGCGATCCGATGGGATGGAATTGCGCGGCGAGGATACGCTGGTGCCGCAGGGCAAGCCCAAGGACGGCACGCCTGTGCATGTGCGGTTTCATCTTGGACCGGATATCGAGATTACGCCGACTGACAACAGCCAAACGGCCTTGCTACGCATGACCGATGGCAGCAACTGGGCCTTTGCTGCTGCAGGCGGAGCGCTTTCGATTGATGATAGCCTGTGGGTCGACGAAGAAGGTCGCCCGCACCCGACACGCCAGCTTGTGATTGCTGCTGACACTGGTAAAGGCGGCCTCACCATCGGCTGGCAACTGCGCCATTTAGGATAAATACATGCAAGACGTCGTCATCAAACGGGCTCTGTTATCGGTTTCGGACAAGGCCGGATTGGTCGAACTGGGCCATGCGCTGGCGGCGCGGCATGTCGAACTGGTGTCGACCGGCGGCACTGCAAAGTCGCTTCGCGATGCAGGCCTCCACGTGAAGGACATCAGCGAACTGACTGGCTTTCCCGAGATGATGGATGGACGGGTGAAAACACTGCATCCCAAAGTGCACGGCGGCTTGCTCGCGGTTCGGGATGATCCCGAGCATGTCGCTGCGATGAAAATGCACGATATCGGCGCGATCGATCTGGTGGTCGTCAATCTATACCCATTCGCCCAAACCGTCATGAAGGGCGCTAGCCGTGACGAAATTATCGAGAATATCGATATTGGCGGGCCGTCGATGGTTCGCAGCGCGGCGAAGAACCACGCCTATGTGACCATAATCACCGACCCTGCCGATTACGACAATCTCATTGCCGAGCTGGAAGAAAGCGACGGCAAGACATCTTACGACTTCCGGCGCAAATGTGCGGCCAAGGCCTATTCGGCGACGGCAGCCTATGACAGCATGATCAGCCAGTGGTTCGCATTTGCGGACCAGCAGCAGCTGTTTCCCGACATGATCGCAGTCAACGGCAATCGCGTTGCTGAGCTTCGCTACGGCGAGAACCCGCACCAGCGCGCTGCGTTATACGTGCCGGCTGGACCGCATGGGTCAGGCATCGCGCAGGCCGAACAAGTGCAGGGCAAGGAGCTTTCGTACAATAACTATAACGATGCTGACGCAGCATTGGAGCTGGTCAGCGAATTCCGCGATGGACCCCCGACCGTCGTTATCGTCAAGCACGCCAATCCGTGCGGCGTGGCTACCGGCGATACGCTGATAGATGCCTATCGCGCCGCACTCGAATGCGACAGCGTGTCGGCTTTTGGTGGCATTGTTGCCGTCAACCGGCCTCTGGACGGAGCTACAGCCGAAGCGATTACCGAGATTTTTACTGAGGTCGTAGCTGCGCCATCAGCCGATGACGCAGCGAAAGCTGTGTTCGCCAAGAAGAAGAATTTGCGCCTGTTACTCACCGGCGAACTGCCTGACCCAAAGCGTGGCGGCCTTGCTATCAAGCCAATTACCGGCGGGCTGCTGGTGCAATCGCGCGATAACGGCCATGTTGCCGATAGCGAGCTCAAGGTTGTGACAAAGCGCGCGCCAAGCGCCCAAGAGCTCGCGGATTGTCGCTTTGCCTGGACGGTGGCCAAGCATGTCAAATCGAACGCCATTGTCTACGCCAAGGACGGCGCAACCGCAGGCATTGGTGCAGGTCAGATGAACCGCCGCGACAGCGCGCGGATTGCGGCGATAAAAGCGAAAGAAGCGGCCGAAACCTATGGCTGGGTTGCCCCGCGAACCGTTGGTTCGGCGGTTGCGTCAGACGCCTTCTTCCCGTTTGCAGATGGCCTGCTCGCCGCTGCCGAGGCAGGTGCAACGGCGGTAATCCAGCCTGGCGGGTCGATGCGCGACGACGAGGTGATTGCCGCCGCCGATGAAGCTGGTCTTGCCATGGTCTTCACCGGCATGCGGCATTTCAGGCACTGACGTGCGCCAGAGCCTCAGGCATATCGCGCTGGTCGTTCGCGATTATGATGAAGCGATTGATTTTTTTGTAAATATTCTTGGTTTTCAACTGATATCTGACGAGTATCAGCTTGAGCAGGACAAAAGATGGGTCGTTGTAGCGCCGCCAGGTTCCGGCCCCGAGGGGTCATCCATTTTACTCGCACGCGCAAGCAACGATGAACAAGCCCAGGCAATCGGAAATCAGTCGGGCGGACGGGTTTTTCTGTTTCTTGAAACCGACGATTTTGATCGCGATTATGCCGCTATGCTTGCCAAGGGCATCCGCTTTGTCCGCGAACCCGCCACGCAAGCCTATGGCAAGGTGGCGGTGTTCGAAGATTTATATGGTAACCTGTGGGATCTGATTCAGTTTTGCTGAACCCTCACCCGGCGCGTTTTACCGGGCCCCTGAAATTGCCATTACCGCCCTTTTTGGGACCATAATTGCGGGCCGGTGCGCCGGGGTCGCGGCGGTTTTCGCTGCGGGCGGCAAAGGCGCGGTCAGCGGTCGGGCGCCGATCACCGCTCGGGGCGTTGTCGTTGCGGGGGTGCGGTGCCGGTCCACCTTCACGGCTTCCGTCGCGCGGGCCAACGGCAGGTGACCAGCCGCCTTGCGGGGCGTGGGTGCGCTGACGGGTTTCGCCGTTGCGACCGGTGCCGCCATTGTTGCCGCCGAGCTTCTTGCCCGCATAATTGGTGCGTCCGCCGCCGGGATGACCGCCACCGCGACCACCGCGCGCGCCTTCGGGCTTTTTGTCGGCAGCGGGCGGCGGAAGCGCGGCAACGGCAGCACGGAAGCCCTCTGGCAAGCCCAAGGTCATCGCACGTACACCGGTCAGGCGCTCAATATCCTTCATATAGCCGCGCTCATCACCGGCAACAAAGCTCATCGCGACGCCTTCACGCCCTGCACGCGCGGTGCGACCGATGCGGTGAACATACTGTTCGGGCACGTTGGGCAGTTCGAAGTTGAACACATGGCTGACGCCGGGAACGTCGATGCCGCGTGCGGCGATGTCGGTTGCGACGAGGATTTTGATCTTGCCGTCACGGAACGCCTGCAGCGCAGCGGTGCGCTGGCCCTGCGACTTGTTGCCGTGAATTGCAGCGGACTGGATACCGGCGCCTGCAAGTCCGCGAACGACGCGGTCGGCGCCATGCTTGGTACGCGTGAAAACCAACGCGCGGTCGATTTCTTCACTTTGCAGCTTGAGTGTCAGCAATGTCTGCTTTTCGCGCTGTTCGACAAAGGTAACAAACTGCTCAACCCGCTCTGCCGTCGTGGCTGCTGGCGCGACCGATACGCGGACTGGGTTGTTCAAGAACCGGTTGCCGAGTTCGGCAATCGCCTTTGGCATTGTGGCCGAGAAAAACAGCGTCTGGCGCTGCTTTGGCAGCAACTGGTCGATACGTTTCAACGCGTGGATGAAACCAAGGTCCATCATCTGGTCGGCTTCGTCGAGGACGAAGATTTCAACGTCCTTCAATGTAACTGCGCGCTGCTCGATCAGGTCGATAAGGCGGCCCGGGGTGGCTACAAGAATGTCGACGCCGCCAGCAAGCCGCTTCTTCTGGCTGAAAATGGGCATACCGCCGAAGACACAATCAACCTTGAGGCCGAGGAACTTGCCATAAGTGCGGAAGCTGTCGGCGATTTGCGCTGCCAGTTCGCGGGTGGGCGACAATACGAGCATGCGGCAGCTATATTGCTGGCGCGCTTTTGGTTTCGTGGCGAAATGGTGAAGCGAAGGAAGCGCGAACGCCGCCGTCTTGCCGGTGCCGGTCTGCGCGATACCGCACAGGTCACGGCCTTGAAGCAAGGACGGTATCGCCTGTTGCTGGATGGGGGTAGGGGTATCATATCCAGCGGCTTCAAGCGCCTTCAGGATAGGTTGGGCAAGGCCCAGGTCTTGGAAAAAAGACATAAATATACTTTCAAATAGTCGTCACAGCCCGATGGCGCGCTCCTTTCGTCAGGATCGCACAGGCGCAACAGCAGGTGTTCGGGAGCAGCTTATGCCGACCCGTTGGAAACAACCCTGCGTGATATGGGAAGCCTCTAAGCTTACGCATCTTGTTCGATTGGCGAGGCCACCATTTGCGGCCCTCACGCTGCCAATACTGCGGCGGTCTTGTCCGCTCGCCTCATGCGCTTGGTGGCCATATGGTCGCAAAGCACCAGAAAAGCAAGTTATTTGTGCGATGCAGCAGAACTTGCCCCTTATTGTCGTCATGCTGAACTTGTTTCAGCATGAAAGGCCCCGGTTCGTCATCCTGAAACGAGTTCAGGATGACGATAAGGTTAGGACCAAATTCGCAACCTGTTGTTAACCATCTATTAGGGCATTTCGTTCAGAGATTTTCCGAAGGCAATTGGCTGGAGGAATTTACGTGGTTCAGGGGCAAAATAACGTTGATGTCGCAATTATTGGCGCGGGACCTGCGGGTCTCACGGCAGCCTATTTGCTGACCAAAAAAGGCTACAGCGTCACCGTCATCGAAAAGGACGAACGCTATGTCGGCGGCATCAGCCGCACCGTTGAAGTTGACGGCTACCGCTTCGACATTGGCGGCCACCGTTTTTTCTCGAAATCCAAAGAGGTCGTTGACCTCTGGAATGAAATTCTGCCCGACGATTTTATCCAGCGCCCGCGCATGAGCCGCATCTATTATGAGGGCAAATTCTATAGCTATCCGCTGCGCGCGTTCGAGGCGTTATTCAATCTCGGCATAATCCGTTCGACTTTGTGCATGGCGAGCTATGCCAAGGCCAAGGTCTTCCCGAACAAGAATGTGCGCAGCTTCCAAGATTGGACCGTGAACCAGTTCGGCCATAAATTGTTCTCAATCTTCTTCAAAACTTATACCGAAAAAGTATGGGGTATGCCGTGCGACGAAATGTCGGCTGACTGGGCAGCGCAGCGTATCAAGGGGCTAAGCCTTGGTGCGGCGGTGATGGACGGGCTGAAACGTTCGTTCGGCCTCAACAAGCGTCCCAATGATGGCATGGAAACAAAAACTTTGCTCGAGACGTTTCGCTATCCGAGACTCGGGCCGGGCATGATGTGGGATGCCGCGCGCGATTTCGTCGTTGCTAAAGGCAACACGGTTTTGATGGGCCATAGCTTCAAGCAATTGGCGCAAGACGCCGATGGCAACTGGCGCATGTCGGCAATCAAAGCCGACGGCAGCGAAGCGGTGATTACCGCAAAGCATGTCATCAGCAGCGCTCCGATGCGTGAATTGTCGGCACGTATTCACCCCTTGCCGCAGACGTCGCTGCAGGCGAACAATCTGCGCTACCGCGACTTCCTAACCGTCGCATTGATGATCAAGTCGGACGATCTGTTCCCCGACAACTGGATCTACATCCACGACAGCAAGGTGCAAGTCGGTCGCGTGCAGAATTTCCGCAGCTGGTCGCCCGAAATGGTACCCGATCCCTCGATCGCTTGCGTTGGCCTTGAGTATTTCTGCTTTGAAAATGACAATTTGTGGGCGTCGAGCGACGCTGATTTGGTCGAACTTGCCAAGAAAGAAATGGGCATCCTCGGCCTTTGCAAGCCCGAAGATGTAGTTGGCGGCGCGGTTGTACGTCAGGAAAAGGCATACCCCGTCTATGACGACGACTATGCTGCCAATGTCGAGGCGATGCGCGCCGAACTCGAAGCCCGCTATCCCACGCTGCACATGGTTGGCCGTAACGGTATGCACCGTTACAACAACCAGGATCACGCGATGATGACGTCGATGCTAACGGTCGAAAATATTGTCGCTGGCGCCCGCGTCTACAATATTTGGAACGTCAACGAAGACGCCGAATATCATGAGGCAGGTGACGAAGGCGAACAGGCCGCAATCGCTGCAAAGGTCAGCGAAGATCAGGCAGCTGCGCTGACGTCCGAACGCGAAGTACCGAAGCGGATCGAAAAGGGTGAAGCACCCCGCAAGGCCGCTTAAGTAAAATGGATCGCGCCGTCGCCTCTGCGCTGGTACTGTGGCACCGGTTCACGATTACCCGTTATCTGGCGGCGAGTATTATCGCGCTAGCCTTTGATGTTGCCTTGTTCGCCAGCCTTGTCGCACTCGCAATCGACCCGACAATTGCTTCGGCAGCGGGCTATTGCGCAGGGATTGTCGTCCACTGGATGGTGAGCGCCAACATCGTGTTCACGGGAAAAACGCGTGACGGCACGGCATTGCATATCCAGCGCGCATTATTTGCTGGGTCAGCGCTGATTGGCCTGGGCATTACCGTGGCGACGGTCGAGATATTGGGACGCGTTGGTGTCCATCCGATCCCGTCCAAGGGTGTGGCGATCGGGATAAGTTTTGTCGCTGTCTACGCGATGCGCAAATGGGGGGTATTCCGGTGACGGCGTTAGCGGTTGATTTTGAACGCCCCGCATTCTGGAGCGTCGATGCAGAGCTGAAGAAATTCGGTAACTGGCTGCTCGTCTGGGTGGTGCTCGCCAATATAGGTTTTGCCGCGCTCTGGTTTTCGGGCGCGCCGCCGCGCCATATGGACATCGTATATGCGGGGCTCGTCGGGCTGGTCGCCAAGCGCCTTCCGTTTCTGCTCCGTTATTTCTCCTTTGTCGCGATCATGGCTTATTCGACGCTGCATTTTGTTGGCGGACTGTTCAACCTCAATATCGCGTCGCTGCTTTACTCTCTGCAGTTCTTTGCAGAGATTAAACCCGGCAACTCGATCGATTATATTGCTGCCGCCATCGGCATCGTTATCGTTATGGGGCTGGCATGGAAACTTCTCAGGCGCGACAGTGATTTCTCGCGGCCGTTGCTGATCGCGGGTGCGGCTGGGTTAACCGTCACACTGGCCGGGGTAGATATGTATATGGGCAAGGACATGCGCGGTCATTATTTCCGCGCGGCGCCTGCTGGCGCGGTTTTCGGCTCGGCGACTGGCGACAGCGGCTTTGCCGCACGCGCCGATGGCAAAAGGCACCTTGTGCTGATTGTCGTCGAAGCGATGGGCGTTCCCAAGGACAATCCCGAGATGTCCAAGCTGCTATTTGCGCCATTGATAGACAATTCGGCAGTCGCGGCGCGCTATGACTTCAAGCGCGGCATCGTGCCTTATTATAACAGCACCACGGCCGGCGAGATTCGCGAGCTATGCGGGCGCTGGGGCGATTATTACGACCTTGTCGACCGCACCGACGAAAACTGCCTGCCGACCAAGTTTGCCAGGAAAGGCTATGACACGCTGGCAATGCACAGCTTCACCGGCTCGTTTTTCAAGCGCGAGGACTGGTATCCCAATATCGGCTTTGCCAAACGTGAATTCGGCAAGGATATGATGAAATCGGGCGCTGAGAAGTGCGGCGGGGTTTTCCCCGGTGCTTGCGACCGACAGATACCGGCGCAAATCGCAGCGAAACTCAAGGCCGCCGAAAAGCCGACATTCCTTTATTGGCTGACTTTGAATTCGCATTTGCCGGTGCCGTCGGGGCTCAATCTCAATGTCGACAATTGCGAACGGGTATCGCCCTTGCTCAAGGCCGAATATCCGCAAATCTGCCGGCAGTTCGCGATCTATCACGACATCCAGACCGCGCTAGCTAGCGAAATATCCGCTGCTGATTTTCCCGATGCCGACATCCTGCTGGTGGGCGATCATATGCCACCTTATTTCGACAGGCATCACCGCACCCAGTTCGACCCCGAGCATGTACCGTGGCTCTATCTACGCCGTAAGGATAATGCAGACAATGCTGCCACCGCGCGTTAAAGCACGGCACGGGGGGCAGGCATGATCGAAAATTCGCAAGGCGGACGTGGCGGCGTACCGGTTCCAGTGCTCGGTGCATTGTGGCTTTTGGTTTCGGTTGGCCTGATCTGGTCGGGCTGGACCGAAATCATCACGCTGTCCGGATGGGACCCAGACGACGCGCTTCGGCTTGTGCAACTGCGCGATTTCCTGAACGGTCAAAGTTGGTTCGACACCACGCAATATCGCATGAACCCGCCCGATGGTGCGCCGATGCACTGGTCGCGGCTGATCGAATTGCCACTCGCTCTGCTGGTCTTGTTGCTGCGCCCGATTTTCGGGCAGCCGGTTGCGGAAATGATTGCGGGAACGGCGGTGCCGCTTCTGCTTCTGGGCTGGATTACGCTGATGCTCGCCCGCATTGCGACGCGGCTGTCCTCGCGCGAAGCAGGCGTTGCAGCGGCGCTTATCACCCTTTCGTCCGGCGCATTGCTGCTCCAGCTCCGTCCGATGCGGATCGACCATCATGGCTGGCAGATTGCCATGGCCGTGCTGGCATTATCGACGATGCTCTGGAGCGATGTGCGGAGGGCGGGTCTGATGTTGGGCATTGCATTGGCCGTGTGGCTGCATATCAGCCTCGAAGGCGCGCCGATGACGGCGGCCTTTTTCCTGCTTCTGGGACTTCGATGGGTACGGGACGCGGACGAGGGCGACCGGTTGTTCTGGACCATCCTGAGCTTTGCGATTTCTTCCTTGCTGCTGTTTTTCGGGACCCAAGCGGTGGGCCTATACGCAGCAACATATTGCGACACCGTCTCGCCGCCGCATGTTGCTGCGATATTGTTGGCGACGGCTATCATGCTGCCCACTATCCGTTTCTGCCCCGACGACTGGCGGCTGCGTACCGGGGGAGCTGCAATGGCTGGAATTGGAGCGTTGGCGGTGATTGTGTTCACAGCTCCGCAATGTGTCGGCGGCGCGTTCGGCAACCTGGACCCGCTTGTCCGCGAATATTGGTACAGCAACGTGACCGAAGGCCTACCGATTTGGCATCAGTCGTGGCGGGTCGCGATCAATTTGGGTTCGGGACTGCTTTGCGGCGCATTAAGCTGGCTTGTCCTGCGAAACCTATTGAAGCGTGAAGA
This sequence comes from Sphingomonadales bacterium, assembly GCA_031362665.1. Lineage (GTDB taxonomy): Bacteria > Pseudomonadota > Alphaproteobacteria > Sphingomonadales > Sphingomonadaceae > Sphingorhabdus_B. Next base: position 12,027 of record JANLSY010000209.1, on the reverse strand, counting down.
CCGGCGCAAGCTCGACAGTATCGGATTTCTTATCCTCTATGGTTTGTTGTTATCGATGCTTGTTTTTAGGACGATTTCAGTGGCGTCGGCTTATGCCATTCCGGCGACTGCGGTGCTTATAGCGTTACTTTTTAAACGCTATCGCCAGTCGAAAATCCCTTTACGGCGGATTGGGCTGGTTACCGCGATGCTTGCACTGCTGGTGCCCGGAGCCGTCATTTCGTCAATGACGCGCGCGATACCTGACAAGGCCGACCAGAAGGAAAAACCTGTCACGACCGCCAATGACCTTTGCCAATCGGCGCTTTCGGTCCGGGCACTTTCAACGCTGCCCAAAGGTACATTCGTTGCGCCGTTCGATATGGGTCCAACAATCCTTGCACAAACCCCGCACCGGATACTCGCCAGCAGCCACCACCGCAACGAGCAAGCGATGCATGACCATATCCAGATTTTTCGCTCCGAGCCCGCCACAGCACACCGGCTGATGCAGGCGCGCGGCATCAATTATCTCGCAATCTGCCCAAACGAAGCCGAGCTCGGTTTCTATGCAAAAAAGGATCCCAAGGGACTATGGGCGCAGATCAAGCTGAACAGGGTGCCGGACTGGCTGCTCCCGTTGCCTGATCATGGTGAAGGTATCAAAGTCTGGCGGGTGCGCTAGGGGCCTTTTCCCTGCTGCAAAGACAAGCATTAGATGGCGAGACTGAATTGTTTTCCGCCAGGCAACCGATACCCATCGAGTAACGATGCGATGGCGCGCGAATATGGCAAGCCATCACTTTCGATGAATATCGCACCAGTTTTGATTCCCGCAAGATGACGCATTGCAAACTTGTTCAATGCAGCTTCTGCAGTATCGATAATATGTTTCGGGATCGGTCCTGAATTGCCTGTACAAAGCAGCCTCTCGATCAACCCACCACGTAGTTTGTCATCTGGTGATCGCCTTATCCCTTTTGACGCGGTGAAGTTCTGCGCGGATGCCAGCATGCGGTACCGACCGGGGTGCTTCTCGTTCTGGATGATATGGTCGGGAAAACAGCTTATCGCGCTCGCTCCCAGACCGATCATATGTGTGCAGCTATCGTCGGTGTATCCCTGAAAGTTGCGGTGTAATCTGCCCTGTTCGGCTGCAACCGACAGGCTGTCATTCGGTCGCGCAAAATGGTCGAAGCCGATTGCGGTGTAGCCAGCTCGAACAAGCTGGTGGTACCCGATATCGGCGAGTTTGAATCGTTCTGCCGGGCCGGGTAGTGCGCAGTCATCAATCCGTTGCTGACGCGGGAAGAGGTTAGGCATGTGGGCGTAGCCAAACAATGCAATTCTGGCAGGAGCAAGCCTGATTGCAGTGTCCAGTGTTGACTGCAAGTCATCCACACTCTGGCCGGGAAGACCGTACATAAGGTCGAAGTTAACCGCATCAATGCCGACGTCACGAAGCTGCTTAATGCAATCTTCGATCATCCCCACCGGTTGTATCCGGCCGATCGCGCGCTGGATTTCATCCGAAAAGCTCTGCACGCCCAGACTGACACGCGACACCCCGCAATGTGCCAGTGTTGCCGCCCACTCGGTGTTAAAGATACGAGGATCGATTTCGACGGAAATATTGGGTCGGTCGCACGAAAATGTTGTAAATATCCGGTCAAAAAGCCGGACGAAATCCACCGGTGCAATTGCGTTGGGGCTACCGCCACCAAAGGCGATGTTCTTGACCCGGCCACGCCCGCCAAGTCTGCCAGCGACCAAGGCAATTTCTGCTTCCAATGCAACCAAGTACGAGGTCAGCCTTTGCGTCCTGCCTGCCGCCCCGGTGTTGCATCCGCAATACCAGCAGATTTGCTGGCAGTAGGGGATATGGACGTAAAGCGACACCGGGTCATCCGGTCCGATAGCCGATAGTTCTTCTACAAGCTCGTCACTTCCCACGCTGTCGCGAAATTCAACTGCCGTGGGGTAGCTGGTGTATCTTGGCACGTTGCCGGAAAGTAGATCGGGATAATAAGGCCACATCGGCCTTTATTGGGTTAGATCAATGGGTGATGTCCTTGATCCTGATCAACCAGCGCCTTGATTGAAATCAATGCGATGTCAGCACCGGAAGCCTAACTCCCAGATATGCCCAGCCTATAGGAGTTCCGAATATGACCGCCAAAAATGTTGGAAGTCTCGACCGCATTATCCGCATTTTCCTCGGCATATTGCTGATCGCGATGGTGTTCGTCGGGCCGAAGTCCGCTTGGGGTTGGGTTGGCCTCGTGCCGCTCATCACCGGTCTTGTGCGCTGGTGCCCCGCCTACCTGCCATTCGGCATCAGCACCTGCAGAAAATAATCGACCTCATCCCAAAGGATAAAATCATGAAGTTGCTAAAGTACACTTTCTTGCCTGCGGCAGTTGCCGCGAGCGCGATTGCGTCGCCTGCTTTCGCCGAAGCTGGTGACACTTTCGTTCGCGTCCGCGCGATCATGGTCGCGCCAACCGAAAGTTCGGGGGGCATATTGCCGACTTTTCCGACCGAAGAGGTGAAGGTCAACAACAGCATCATGCCGGAAGTCGATATTACACATATGGTCAGCGACCATGTGGGTCTGGAACTGATTGCCGCAACGACCAAGCATAATGCTTCGGGCAAGACCGGAACGACCGGCGGTATCGGCAAGCTGGCATCGACATGGGTGCTACCGCCGACGCTGACGGTGCAATATCATTTTGCGCCTGAAGCGAAGGTTCGGCCCTATGTCGGCGCGGGCGTGAACTATACGATTTTCTATTCGGAAAGGCCGTCAGCCGGCTTGGAAACCGCGGTCGGTCAGACCGATGTCAATTTGAAGAACAGCTTTGGCTGGGCGGCGCAGGCAGGGATCGACATCGACCTGAACGAGAAGATGTTCCTCAACTTCGACGTAAAATACATCGATATTGATACCACAGCTCGGCTGGCGACCACCGCTATCGGCACGCAGCGCGTGAAGATCAGTCTCGATCCCGTCGTATTCGGCGTTGGCGTGGGTTTTCGCTTCTAGAGAGAGTCAGCGAAAACTTCGTGCCACGGGCGGCGCTTCCGGGGGAGGCGCCGCTCTTTTTATGTCAGCAGCAGCCATCGCCATCGGTGCCGTCGGCCTTTTTCTTGCGCTCATTGGCCGCATGGCAACCCTTCTTGCAGCAAGAATGATCATCGCCTTCGCCGGGGAGGGGCGCTTTGACCGGTATTGAAATACGGGCATCGCTGTCGCCGCACACCTCGACCATGATAGATTTGCCAGCGGCGGCACCGGCCGGAACGATCAAGATCGCCGCTGAAAATAACGCAATCAAGCGCTTCACGGCCTATCCTCATCGTCGATTAATATCCGCAGGGCGGCGCCATCGGCATCGTCGAACTGGCCGTTTTTGAGCGACCAGAAAAACGCGGCCAAGCCGGTCAAGCCCAGCCCTAGGGCCACCGGAATAAGAAGAGCGAGGCCGGTCACTTCGCCGCCATCTTTAACCGCAACGCATTGGCAACGACGATCAGCGAGGAACCTGACATCGCAGCGGCGGCAACTAATGGCGTGACGAGGCCGCTAATAGCCAGCGGCACGGCGATGAGGTTGTAGCCGATCGCCAACACAAAATTCTGCTTCACGATATGCTGGGTCCGGCGCGCAGCGCGAATAGCGATCGCAACTGGCGTAAGGGCGTCGCCCAGGAAAACCACGTCGGCGGCATGCTGCCCTGCATCGCTGGCCGACGCTGGGGCGATTGAGGCATGACCTGCGGCAAGGGCAGGGCCGTCGTTCAGGCCGTCGCCAACCATCAGCACTTTGTGTCCTGCAGCCTTTTGCCGTGCAATGGCGTCGAGCTTGTCCTGCGGCAACATTGAGGTTTGTGCGGTTATGCCGAGGGCCTGAGCAATTGGTGCAACCGACTCGGCCCGGTCGCCCGATATGATCGACGAAGTCAGACCAAGCGTTTTTAGCTCGGCGAGAGTGGCCGCTGCATCTGGACGCATTTGGTCGGAAAAATGCACGGCAAATGATGGCTGACCCTGAATTTGTAGTTGCGCTGCGAGTCCCTCATGCGATATTTCCATGTCTGGACGGCCAAGCGATACCGCGCGGCCATTGTCGGTCGCAAAAATGCCCGATCCAGCCACTTCCCGGATCTGTTCAATTTTCGCGGCGATGACGCCTTTTTCTTCCAGCCCGCGTCTGATGCTTTCCGATAAAGGATGGCGGCTCGCCCTCGCCAAAGCGAGAAGGACCGCTTTCTGCTCGCCATTTGCATCCGCCAGATTGGTCGGCGTCGGCCGACCCATGGTGAGCGTTCCGGTCTTGTCGAACATCGCCATGTCAACTTCGGCTAGCCGTTCGAGAGCGCTGCCATCCTTGACCAATATCCCAGCCTTCATGAGCGCTCCGGCAACGACTATCTGCGCCGCAGGGACCGCAAGCCCCAATGCGCAGGGGCAGGTGATAATGAGGACTGCGACCGCGATCAGGAGGCTTTCGTGCCACCCCGCTCCCGCCGCCATCCAGCCCAGAAAGCTAAGCGCCGCGAGCGTGTGGACCGCTGGCGCATAGAAGCGTGCCGCCCGATCGGCAACGCGCACATAAACCGATTTACCCTGCGACGCCTGCTCCATCAACCGGGCGATATCTGCAATTGCAGTGTCCAGCCCAGCGGCGGTCACGCGGACCTGCACCGGCGCGTCGAGGTTCAACGTGCCCGCATGGACATCGCTGCCGACAACGACCAGTTGCGCAGTCATTTCGCCGGTCAACAACGACAAATCGAAACTGCTGACGCCCTCAATCACGACACCGTCGGCTGCTAGCCGCTCACCAGCGGCGACCAGCATAACCATGTCAGGCACCAATGCCTTTGCATCGATCCATGTGGTCTTACCATTTGCCTGCAGTACCATCGCACCCGCCGCCGTCTGCTTGAGCAGAGCGCTGACCCCGTCACGCGCGCGGTTGCGCATTACTGCATCAAGCCAACGACCGGTCAGCAGGAAAAACAGCAGCATCACGACACCATCGAAATAGGCATGCGGACCGTGCGTGAAGGTTTCGTACAGGCTGAGCGCTGTGGTGATCGTCACCCCAATCGAAATAGGCACATCCATATTGGTGCGCCGCTTGCGCAGCGCGGAACAGGCCGAGCGGAAAAAGGGCTGCCCCGAATAAAACACCGTCGGCAGTGCAATCAGCGCCGAGAGCCAGTGGAACAAGTCGCGCGTAACACCCGCTGCCCCCGACCAAACCGACACCGATAACAGCATGATGTTCATCATCGCAAAACCAGCGACTGCCATCGCCTTTAACAAATGTTGCGCCTCGCCACCTGCGCTGTCGCCCAGGGCGTCGTTTATCAGTTGGGCTTCAAACCCCGTGTCGGCAATTGCGGCCAACAGCTGCGGCGTGGTGAGCTCGGGCAGATGCGTGATGGCGACGCGTTTGGCCGTGAAGTTGACACGGGCATTGGCAATGCCCGGCTGCAACGCAAGACCATTTTCGAGTTTCGAGATACAGCCCGCACAGCGCATCCCCGGTACCGCGAAGTCGGTAACGGGCAACGCGACTGGTCCACTATTCGGTGTAGAAGCGGTCACTGCACCTCTTCCGATATTCTGAAGATATCCGGCCCACGCCGCAGCGACAGTTGCACGTTCCAGCGGCCGGCAGGCAGTGCGGCTTTGGACTGCAAACGCCCATCACTTTGTGGGACAAATGCTAGCGCGATGTCGTCAGCACGACCGAGCGGGTGCAAGGCGTCACCGACTGCGTTCAGATCGTTTAGCGCCGAACCATTTAGACGCGCGTGAATGACCACGTGCCGGTCCGCTGACAATGAAAGCTTGACGTCCCAGCCAAGCTTTTCCTGCTTGTCGGCAGAAGCGAGCCAGCGGTTATAGTTCTGGCTCGCGACGTAGCTGTTATCGACGACCGTTCCGCCAAAAGTACCGACCGCCATCCGCGCCATATTGAAATTTACCGCCATCACGATGCCGAAAAACGCGACCAATATGGCGGTCATGTGCCAGCCGGTGAACTTGCCTTTCGTGAGAATATTCATTCGCCGTCTTCCTCTTCTTCGTTTTCCGGCCTTTCGAACACGACGGTGTCGCTGTCGCCGCGTTCATCACCGGTTCGGGCGCGGGTGCTGATGCGGAATTCGGTTCGCTCCTCACCCTTGGCGGGCGCGGCAATGAACAATCTGACCTTGTGCACCGCGTCGGGCGCGACCGCGAAGTTGATATTCGCCTTCGCAAACGCGCGGTCACCGTCGGGTGTCCAGACAACCGCGCCGGGCAGACCCTCGACATAGACATCGACGATACGCGGCCTGGTTTCCATATTGCGGATTTTCAGCGTGTAATTGTTGCGGATAGAGCCGTCGGAAAGACGCACATAGACAGGATTGCGGTCGGGCTGCACCGCAAGATCGAGCCTGGTGCGCTGCCCGAGCGTAAACAGCATAGCCAGGCCGATCGCCGCCCAAATCCCGAAATAGATAAGCGTACGCGGGTGAAGTAGCGTCTTGAGCGCGGTTTTGCCGGTCCCGCCGGCCTTTTCGACTTCCGCATCATCTAAGGTGCAATAGTCGATCAATCCGCGAGGTTTGCCGATCTGCGCCATGACATTGTCGCAGGCGTCGATGCAGAGCGCGCAGGTGATGCAACCGATTTGCGGTCCTTCCCGGATGTCGATTCCGGTGGGGCAAACCGCCACGCACTGGTTGCAATCGATGCAGTCGCCAAAGGCTGCGGGATCCGCCTGAGCTGCCTTCAGGCTGCCGCGCTTCTCCCCGCGCCAGTCCTTGTATGTCACGAGCAGCGATTTTTCGTCCATCATCGCGGTCTGGATGCGCGGCCACGGGCACATATAGATGCAGACCTGCTCGCGCATGAAACCGCCGAAGATAAAGGTAGTTGCGGTCAATATCCCGACGGTCGCATAGGCTACCGGCGCGGCATTGCCGCTCCAGAAATCGCGCACCAATGTCGGCGCATCGGCGAAATACATAATCCACGCGCCGCCGGTCCAGAAGGCTATGAACAGCCAGACCGACCATTTGCTTAGGCGCTTGCCGATCTTCTCCGAACCCCATGGGGCCTTTTCCAGCCGGATCTGCGCATTGCGGTCGCCGTCGATGAAGCGTTCGACGTGCTGGAACAGGTCGGTCCAAACGGTCTGCGGACAGCTATAGCCGCACCATGCTCGCCCCACCGCACTTGTCAGCAGAAACAGCCCAATACCCGCCATGATCAGAAGTCCGACAACATAATAAAATTCATGAGGCCAGATTTCGATCTGGAACATGTAAAAACGACGATTGGCAAGGTCGACCAACACCGCCTGATCGGGCGCATATGCTCCGCGGTCCCAGCGGATCCATGGCGTGACATAATAAATCGCCAGCGTGACCGCCATTATGCCCCATTTCAGCCGGCGGTAAAATCCGTCGACTGCCTTGGGATAGACGCCCTTGCGAGCTTGATAGAGCGCCTGTTCGGGGGCAGTCAGGTCTTCAGGGCTGGACATTAAGGGCGACCTTTGCCGGGTCGGGGGCCGGTGTTGCGGCTGGTACCGGACTCGCCTCGCCGCCGCCCAAGGAGTGGACATAAGCGGCGAGCATTTTGATCGTTACTGGATCGAGGCGGTTGTCCCAGCGGGGCATTACGCCGTAACGCGCCTTGTTGACCGTCGTCGTCAAGCTCGCCTTGTCCCCGCCATATAGCCAGATACCGTCGGTCAGGTTCGGCGCACCGAATTCGCGTAAACCTTTGCCGTCCACGCCATGGCAGGATGCACAGTTCGCAGCGAAGACCGCTGCCCCAGTGGCAGATTTTGCGCTCGCTTTTTCCAGTCCCGACAGCGAGCGGACATAAGATGTCACCGCATCGATTTCACCATTGGCGAGCATGCCTGCAAATGCCGGCATTTGAGAAAAGCGCGTTGCTTCATGGTCGGGTTGCCGGACGCCGTTGGTCAGCGTGTAATGGATGGAAGCGAGATCGCCGCCCCACAGCCAGTCGTCGTCATTGAGGTTGGGATAGCCCTTCGAACCCGCCGCGCCCGAACCATGGCACTGTACACAGTGCACCTTGAACGCCGCGCGTCCGCCTTCGATAGCTGCTTGGTACAGCTTTTCATTGCCGGCCAATTGCTCGACTGGAATCGCTGCGATCGCATTGGTTATCGGCGCACGGCGAAGCGTTTCGGCTTTCAGTTCCTGCTCGAACTGGCCCCGGCTCGACCAGTTCAAAACGCCCTGCGTCGCATTATTCAGCATCGGAATCGCGGGAAACAACACCACATAACCAAGGGCCCAAATAATACATGCCCAGAAGGTCAGCACCCACCAGCGCGGCATTGGGGTGTCGAGTTCCTCGATACCATCCCATTCGTGACCGACCGTCTGTGTACCCGTCGGGGCGTCGATTCTCTTGTTTTCAGCCATTTTCATCGTCCCTGAAAATCATGTTTGCCGCATCGTGATTGCGTTGCTTGTGTCCCTTGCGAAAGGGCCATGCGATGAGGGTGAGGAAGATCAGGCCCATCACCACCAGCCCCCAGCTGTCCGCAAAATGGCGAAGATCGTTATAGTTCATCGCGGCTGCTCATAGGCCTTGGCCTTTTCGCGATCGACCAATGTGCCGAGCATTTGCAGATAGGAGATAACGGCATCCATTTCGGTAACCTTGGCGGGGTTGCCATCGAAGTCGCGAACCTGTGCTTTGGGATAGCGCGCTTTCAACGCTGCACCGTCGGCATTTGGGTCCGCCTGTGCCATCAAGTCGGCATCGGCCTCTTTGATCGCTTCATCGGTATAAGGAACGCCTACGCGCGACAATGCCGTCAAATGCCCCGACATATTGCCCGCCTTGACCGGACGCCCGGCAAGAAACGCATAAGGCGGCATGATCGATTCCGGCACCACGCTGCGCGGATCCTTTAGATGGGCGCGGTGCCATTCGTCCGAATAGCGCCCGCCGACGCGCGCCAGATCGGGTCCGGTCCGCTTCGAGCCCCACTGGAACGGATGGTCGTACATGCTTTCCGCCGCGAGGCTGTAAGCGCCATAACGCTCCACCTCGTCGCGGAAAGGGCGGATCATCTGGCTGTGGCAGACGTAGCAGCCTTCACGGATATAGATATTCCGACCGGTCAATTCGAGCGGGGTATAAGGCCGCATGCCATCGACTTTTTCGACTGTTGAATCGATCCAGAACAAGGGCGCGATTTCGACGAGGCCGCCGACCAACACCGCCCCAAGCGAACACAACCCGAGCAGGCTGACATTGCGTTCAAGTTTCTTATGGCTGAATCGGGTTTTTGTTGTGCTTGTCATGTTCGTTGCTCCTTATTCAGCCGGAACGGCGACGTAGGGACGGTCGGCGTCTGCATTGTAAGGCGTCTCGGTCATCGGCTTTTCGACCCGCAGTTTGCCCGCAACGGTCATCCACACATTGTAGACCATGATGAGCGCGCCCGAGAGGTAGAGCAGCCCGCCAAAGGCGCGGATGAGGTACATCGGGAACATCGCTGCGACCGTTTCAGCGAAAGAATAGACGAGGTAACCGTCAGCTCCATATTCGCGCCACATCAGGCCCTGCATAATGCCAGAGACCCACATCGCCGACGCGTAGAAGACAATGCCAAGCGTCGAGAGCCAGAAGTGCCAGTTAATCATCCGCAGCGAATACATCCGCTGGCGATTCCATAGGCGCGGGAACAGATAATAGAGGCATGCAAAGGTGATCATGCCGTTCCAGCCCAATGCACCGCTATGCACATGACCGATGGTCCAATCGGTATAATGGCTGAGCGAGTTTACCGCCTTGATTGACAGCATTGGGCCTTCAAAGGTGCTCATGCCGTAAAAGGCGAGCGCCATCACCATCATGCGGATAATCGGATCGGTGCGGATCTTGTCCCACGCGCCGTTGAGCGTCATCAAGCCGTTGATCATCCCGCCCCAGCTCGGCATCCATAGCACCACCGAAAACACCATACCCAGCGTCTGCGCCCAGTCGGGCAGCGCGGTGTAATGCAAATGGTGCGGCCCGGCCCAGATGTAGAGGAAGATTAGGCTCCAGAAGTGGACGATAGACAGCCGGTAGGAATAGACGGGCCGCTCGGCCTGCTTCGGCACAAAATAATACATCATCGCCAGGAAACCCGCAGTCAGGAAGAACCCGACCGCATTATGGCCGTACCACCACTGCGTCAGCGCATCCTGCACACCGGCAAAGGCGCTATAGCTCTTCGAACCCAGCAAGCTGACCGGCATCGACATATTGTTGACGAGGTGTAGCATCGCCACAGTTATGATGAAGCTCAGGTAGAACCAGTTGGCGACATAGATATGCGGCTCTTTGCGCTTGACGATAGTGCCGACGAACACTGCGAGATAGCTGACCCAGACAATTGTCAACCACAGGTCGACATACCATTCCGGCTCGGCATATTCCCTGCCCTCCGTGACACCCATCAGATAGCCGGTGGCAGCGAGGACAATGAACAGCTGGTAGCCCCAGAAAACAAAACGGGCGAGACCGGGGAAGGCGAGTCTCGCCCGGCAAGTGCGCTGGACGACGTAGAAACTCGTCGCGATCAACGCATTGCCTCCAAACGCGAAAATCACCGCTGACGTATGCAGCGGGCGCAGGCGACCGAATGTAGTATATTCCAGATTGAAGTTCAGCACCGGAAAGGCGAGCTGAAGCGCGATGATCAGCCCGACCGTAAAACCTGCAATGCCCCAGAATAATGTCGCAATTACTCCCCAGCGAATGGGATCGTCGTCATAATGCGATGCCATTGAAGGCCCGCTCAGCACCGGAAACCGGCGCGTTACGAAATCAAACTGTTTCATCGACACTGCCATCGCAATCAATGCGGCAATGCAAATGATCCCCATATGAATTGAAAAAGCGGAATCTGCGCCCAGCAACATGGCAACAAACGCCAAGAGCGCAACGACGAACAACACGCCGACGCGTGTTACAAGCTTATCCATAGTCTTTCCCCGAGCCGAAAAATGACGGCTCCTGCGATTGTCATGCGGCGGCGCAGCATGATCGTCCTTGATTCAGATCAAGAAATCCAAAAAAGCGCCTCAGGCGGCGGCGGATAGGTCCTGCAGGCGACGTCGATCCTGGATCGAAACCATTCGGCGGTCGGGAAGGCCAATGACGCCATCGGCCTTCAGGCGGGAAAGCTGACGACTTACCGTTTCGATAGTCAGCCCGAGAACATCGCCCATTTGCTGCCGGTCTAACGGCAACGCAAACTCGTTTAATTCATTCTGTTCGACTGAACAGCCAGTCTCGCCCAAACGGATAGACATTTCGAGCAATAAGGTCGCGATCCGTTCAGTAGCTGTCTTTTTGCCAAGCAACAGCATCCATTCGCGGGCACGGTCCAGTTCTTCTAAAGTCCGCTGCAGCAGTTTATGTTCCAGCGCCGGGTGATTGCGTGCGAAAGCATCAAAACTGGAGCGCGAAAAGATACATAATTCTGCGTCGCTGAGCGCTGTCACGCTATATGGACTCTTTTGCCCGAACGGCCTGCCAATGAAGTCTGCCGGGAAAACCACCCCGACGATCTGTTCACGCCCGTCAGATATGCTCATCGAAACTTTCAGGATACCGGAAATGACATTGGCGACGATGATCGAATCGTCTCCTTCCCAAACCAGCGTCTGGCCCTTCGATACGCGCTGCTTTCGCCCCAACTGGCCAAGAACTTCCAATTCGTCAGCCATCAAAGCAGCGCAAATGGCGCTGTTGCGTACCACGCATTGGGAACAGTCCTTCATCGCCCCGTCCTATACAGCAGGTGCCGACGAAGCAACGCGCGATTCAGAAATGTACTTTATTTCCACAAAATGGCGGAGACGGAGGGATTCGAACCCTCGATACGCTTTTGACGTATACTCACTTTCCAGGCGAGCGCCTTCGACCACTCGGCCACGTCTCCGCATCCCATTCGGGAAGGCACGCCCCTAGCGGCTCGTTATATCTTTCGCA
>JANLSY010000206.1:0-3166 GCA_031362665.1 Sphingomonadales bacterium | reverse complement strand
GTCACGAAGCTTGGCGGTTTCGGCAGCAACGTCGACCTCGCTTTCGTCGGCGGCTTCTTGCAATTCAATGATGCGCGCTTCCAAAGCCGCGATGGGCTTTTCGAAATCCAGATATACGGTCATTCTTGCGGGTTAGAGGTTGGATGGCGCCGGGTCAACGTGCGCTTTGCCAAAGGATGCCGCTTGTTGACCAATTCGACCAAGCGGCTGGCATCGACATGGGTGTAAATTTGCGTGGTTGCGATGTCGGCGTGACCGAGCATTGCCTGCAATGCGCGCAAATTTGCGCCGCCCGCCAGCAAGTGCGTGGCGAATGCATGGCGCAGAACATGCGGGCTGACCTTTGCCGGATCGAGCCCCGATTCTACCGCCAATGCCTTGATGATCTGGAAAAGGCGGATGCGCGAGATGTGCTTGCTCCGCGAGGGGAAAAGATAACGAGAATCCTTAGGCACAAACGCCTGCCATGCCGCCACCGCATGCCGCGCTCGGTCGGAAATCGGCACCAGCCGTTCTTTGGAACCCTTGCCCATCAGGATGATAAACGGACGATCGGACACCACCGACGCCCGCGGTAGCGCAACCAGTTCGGAGGCACGCAGACCCGAACCGTACAGCAATTCGACCAACGCCGAGAGCCGGTAGTCGCTCGGCAACGGCTTTGGACGGACAAACCGCGTTTCAATCGAGGCGAAGAGCAGGTCTACTTCGTGCCGGTCGAGTATTTTCGGAAGCGCGCGTCCTTGGGTCGGTTTGGGCAACGCAGCAGATGGATTGTCGGCGCGCAAACCTTCCTCGTGCAGAAATCCGTAAAAGCGGCGCAGCGCCGATGCCTTGCGCGCCACTGAACTGTTTGCCAGATTGCCCCATTGACCCGCAAGTTTCGCCAGCACCGCCGCGTCGGCATCGGCCAAGCCCCCGCCGGTCAGGCGCGAGGCCGCGGCAAGATCGCTTTGGTAAGCGGCTATGGTGTTGCGTGCGACCCCCCGCTCCGCTGCCATCATTTCAAGGAAGCGGTCGATAAGGTCGGCGTCGCAAGAATTCATACTATCAGGCGAAGGTAACGGCTTCGGCGGCAATCATCCGCGCCTCCGCCTCGAGCCCCACCTGACGCAACGACCGCACAATGTAATAAAGATGATTGGCAGGCACGAGCGACCAGGACGGGGCTTGCAAACCTGCAATCGCCATCAACGCCACCGTTCCCTGTTCGCCGCGATTTGCAGCCGCGATAATCGCCCGCGTCCAGTCGGTTTGCCGGGCAATATTGACTTCCAAATCACCGCCAAAATCGGCCTGTGCTTCGGCATCAACGCGACCAAGACCGGCGAGACCTGCAAGCAAGAGTGCCGATTTGTGCCCGTTCTCGCTATTATCGTTCCCGTAAAAGTCATCGAGCGGGCCATATTCCACCGGCTGGCGCAATCGTGGTGCGCCCAGCGAAACGAGTGCCCATCCGAGCGAGCCTTCTTTGACGATATTGGCCCATCCGACTGCCGAATTGTCCAGCCCTGCAGTCAACATCGAAGCGACGAGCGTATCTGCCGCGCCCGAATGCGCGTCGTCGGGGCGGATCAGCGCAGCGGCGCGTGCAGTGGCAACCAATGCGGCGTGGTAATCCACGCCAGCGCTGGCACCCGTCCAAATTGCCGACATTGCGCTGACTTTTGCGGCATCACCAGATGCGGTATAGGCAGATTGCAAACCTTCGGCACGGGCGCGCAGTGCATCGGGCGCTTCGCTATCTTCAAGCACCTGACCATAGAGATCGACGATATCGCGGTTTGAATAAACCCCGAGCGCCGCTGCACCCGGCGCAAACTTGGCCCGGATGGTCGGCGTAAACATCGGCAGCTGTGCCCGCCATCCGGCCATTTGCCGGCCGGTATTTGCAAAAAGGTTTTCCGGCGGCTCCAATCCGGTAGCGGCGGAGAGGCCGAAACGCCACGGGTTCATGCCCTCAACACCATCCCAGTTGATCGTCACCGAACGGCGGCCGTTAATGCCTGCCCCGACTGCTTTTTCCGTCAGCCGGTAATCGACACCCCGGACCCAGCCCTGATATCGGCCTTGGTTTATAAAGGCTGTCGCGCTGCCTTGCTCACCCGCAAGCGATGCGCAAATGGCGCGCGACATTTTCCAGCGCCCGTCATTGACCAGCCGCACGCCGCTTTCGGTTAGCGGGCACATACCCGAAAGGTCGCCATTGGCGAGAAAGACCTGCATCGCAACTTCGTGTAGGCGCTTCGTATAATTCCCTGCATCGACTTCTTGCACCATCTGCCGCGCGACAACCGAATCGCCCATCCGCAAGAGTAGCCAAGCGCGTTCGGCCGTCCAGTCGGCACCGTTCACACCAGCGGGCGTATTTGTCCGGCTGGATAGCAGGCGACGAGCCATGATCGTGCCCCAGCGCGAAGCGATCGGGCCAGTCGTGCGCGCAACAACCTGCTTAAGGAACATGCCGTCGGTGGTGCCGAACGCTTCCGCTGGAAATCCGCCCGAGGCCGCCGATATGGTACCTATTGCTTTTAACGAACGGCGCGCGGCCGGTGGAACGTCGTAGCGAATGACGAGTTCTTCTTCCTTGTCCTCGTCAACCTCGTCATCTTCGTCTTTTTGGTCACCATTTTCGGTCGACAACGGTTCTCCCGTGACGGACGATCGCGGCGAAGTGGGCGCTCCCGGCTGCGCCGGTCCGGTCGTTGGCGGCCTGCTCGTGGTCGGTGCAGGCGGAGGAGGCGGATCGCCAAATCCCTCTGGCAACAGCGATTCTGGTCCCTGCTGGCCCAAAGCTGGTAAGGCAAATATCATCGCCAATGCACCTGCGGCCAACAAACCTGCCTTGGTCTTTGAATCGGTCAATTTTGCGAACCTGCTTTTTTCGCCGGCACGGTAACCGGTATTTCCCTCAAGGTCTGGGGCTTTTCGCTCCCCAGATATTCCAGCCAGAACAGCAATGCTGCCAGCGCAAGCATAATCAGCGTCAGCCAAAGCAACATGCTCTTCTTTCTCCTGCCCCGCGCCATCACAGACAAATCATTGTTTCCCCGAATTAGAACACGCGGCAAATCGCTTTCCGCTTCTGCCTAGCCGATATATAGGCCTCGTCGCAATGGGGTCACACGAACTACAGCACGTCATCCACGTAAATTCACGGCCAACC
>JANLSY010000318.1:0-5627 GCA_031362665.1 Sphingomonadales bacterium | reverse complement strand
AGGGCTGGGTCGCGAGCGACCGATTCGATAATGTCGAAACTCATCTCCAGCCGCGCAGCTTCTTCGGCATCGATAGTCAGCTGCACACCCAAAGATGCGGCAGAGCGCGCCAGTTCGCAGACCATCTCGGCGAGCTCAGGGACGCATTTCGCCGCCTGCGCGGTTTCATATCGCGGGTGCAATGCGGATAGCTTGACCGAAACGCTGTGACCGCGATCGGCCTTCTTGCCGACAGCAGATATCGCGCCGACATATGCTTCGAAGTAACGGTCCGCGTCCCCCCTGGTGCGTGCCGCTTCTCCCAACATGTCGAAACTTGCGGTGAAGCCACGATTTTCCTTTGAATCCATACGCTTCATCGCTTCGTCAATGGTCCGGCCCATGACAAATACCTGCCCCATTAAACGCATCGCAGCGCCAACCGCCTGCCGCACGAACGGCTCGCCCGCGCGCGCAATCAACCGTTTCAGGCTGCTATTGCTATCGCCGAGTACTGCCTTTCCCAATACCAGCCCCCAAGTGGCGCTATTCACTAGCAGACTGGAAGACTGCCCCTTATGACCGCGCCAATCGGCATCGGTCAGTTTATCGGCGATGAGGAGGTCGGCGGTTTCAGGGTCGGGCACGCGCAGAAACGCCTCGGCCAGCGACAAAAGCGCAGTGCCTTCCTCGGTACCGAGGCGGTATTCCTGAAGAAACTGGTTTACCCAACTGTCGGTTTGGGCATCTCGTAGATCGGCCAGCAGGCCCAGCGCTTTTTCGATGATCGCGGCGCGTTCGGTATCGTCAACCGTTGCTGCCACAACCAACGGCGCCAACACTTCGGGCTCCGGCTTACGGTAGAAGGGGCTGATGGCAGCGCGGGCGGAATCGAGCGATAGGGTCATTCCGAAGCATTGCCGGATATTGCGCGGCCAAACAAGTTACCGATGCAACGAAAAGGCCAGCACCGTTTCCAGTGCTGGCCCACCCCCGAAAGGGGTTCCGTCCGGCGGCAGAGAAGGTTCAGGGACGCCGCCGGTTGGAAACTCAAATTTTAGCGATAGCGACGGTTGCAGTTGCTATCCGACTTGTCGATGGCACGACCGGCCAAGGCACCCACGGCTGCACCGATGATGCTGCCTTCAGTCTTGTTACCACGACGGGCAACTTCGTTACCGAGCAAGCCACCAGCTACTGCCCCAATGATCGTGCCACCGGTGCCGCGATCGCAACGCTGATAGTTATTGCGGTTATTCTGGTAATAACGGTCACCACGGCGATATTCGCGACGGTCGTAACGGTCATAGCGTTCGCCGCTCTCATAGCGGTCATCGTATCTTTCGTAACGGCTGTAACCATCGTCATAACGTCCACCGGCCATCGCCGGGGTTGCGGCGAAACCAGTTACTGCCGTCGCGGCAAGGACCAGTGCGCCGATTGTGTTCTTAAACTTGGTCATGTTCTTGCTCCTTGCTTTTGACCTGTTCCTTTCCGTGCGGAGAAAGAAGCAGGCGGTTTGATTTCCTGTTGATGCTGTTATGGAGTGGGTTGATTGAGCGGCGGCTGAATGCGTCGTTATTTTCTGTTCATGTTTGAGGCTATTTAGATGAACGGTTGTAAATCTAAATGAGTCCTCGGTGGAAGCCCATTGCTCTCGTACTACCGCTTGCTATTCTTGCGGTTGGCGGGATCCGGACGATTTATCCCAACGTAAGCCAGAATATCGCCATGCGGCCGCTTGCGCTTGATCCTGCGTATCCCGGTCCGCGCCGCGTTGGCGAGCTCATTTTCCTGAATGCATGGGAACTGCGCAGTAGTAACGAGGATTTTGGTGGCTTTTCCGCGCTTGCAGCACTGCCAGATGGTCGATTCGTGGGATTGAGCGATGCCGGAACGCTGATCGGCTTTGGCTTGGCAAACGACGACCGGGCCGACAGGCCGTTCATCGCGCCATTGCCCGATTCGCAGAGTCCGAATTTGAGTTATAAGGATCGCGATAGCGAGGGCGTTACCCATGATCCCGCTAGTGGCCAGTTCTGGGTTAGCTACGAAGCGAATCATGCAATCCGCCGCTTTTCACCGTCCTTTTCCCGGCGGACCGGCATAATCAAAATGTCGGGCAAATATCGCTGGCCGAAAAACAAGGGAATCGAGGCGATCATCCGGCTTTCTGACGGCCGCTTTGTCGCGATTGCGGAAAATCTGGAAAAGGGCCTTCATGAAGGCTTTTTGTTTTCCGGCGATCCGGTCGAAGCAGGAACAGTCCGGGCATCCTTTGATTATCAGCCACCGCCGGGATATCGCGTAACCGACGGCGTGCAGTTGCCCGATGGCCGACTGCTGATGTTGAACCGCAGGATCGGGCTACCGAGAGGTTTTTCGGCCAAGATTGCGATTGTCGATACCGAAGCAATCATTACAGGCACACGAGTAAGTGGCAGGACCATCGCATCAATTGGTTCGCCTTTATTGATCGACAACATGGAAGGTATTGCGATTACTAAGGAACGAGAAGGCGTCATCATCTGGCTGATTTCAGACAATAACTTCAGTATTTTCCAGCGCACGCTGCTGATGAAGTTCCGACTAGCCGAGCGGCGCTCAAAGAAAAAACCGGAGGCGGTGGCCGCCCCCGGTTTCGAATCTCTTTAACCCGCCGCGTCAGCAGCGAAAGATTTAGGCCGCAGCCTTTACCTTCTTAGCGATTTCCTTCTTCACCTTGCGGGCATTGGTCGAGAGCTTCTCGTCCGAAGTCTTCAACAACCAGTTGTCGAGGCCGCCATTATGCTCGACCGAACGCAGACCGTGGGTCGAAACTCGGAACTTATAGCCCTGCTCGAGAGTGTCGGACAACAAAGTCACATTCTGCAGGTTAGGCAGAAATGTGCGCTTCGTCTTGTTGTTGGCGTGGCTCACATTGTTGCCGACCAGACGGCCTTTACCGGTGAGTTCGCAGATGCGCGCCATGATGTGTATCCTGTATAAAATGATGTGGTGCGGAATCACTGACCCGCGAAAGTCGCTGCCCCTAACCCCGAAGCCCCGAAACGTCAAGCCGCTGTGTAGCCAAATGCGCCAATAACCGCTAGCAAGACCCTATGCCGTTGACCAAAGCCCGCGAAATGATGGAAGAAGCGTTGGCGCTGGCAAGAGCCGCGGCAGCAGCGGGGGAAGTACCGGTAGGGGCGGTTGTCGTCAAGGATGGGGTAATCATCGGACGCGGGGCCAACAAGCCGCTACAGAGCTATGACCCGACTGCCCACGCGGAAATCATCGCGATGCGCGAGGCAGCGGCGTTTCTGGGCAATGACAGGCTATCCGGCTGCGACCTGTGGGTGACTTTGGAACCGTGCGCAATGTGCGCTGGCGCCATCGCCCATGCACGAATTGCACGGCTCTATTATGGTGCCGATGACCCGAAAGGCGGTGCGGTGGCCCATGGGCCGCGCTTGTTCGACCAGCCAACGGTGCATCATCGGCCTGAGATTTACGCTGGAATTGCGGCGGAGGAAGCTGCCGACTTGCTTAGACAGTTTTTCGCCGAACGGCGTTAGCGAAGATTCTTCCCGAAAAAGTCCAGCGTCCTAGCCCAAGACAATTCCGCTGCTGCCTTGTCGAATCGCGGCGTCGAGTCGTTGTGGAAACCGTGCTGCGTGCCGGGGTAAAAATGCACGTCGAACTTCTTCTGATTCGAAATCAGCGCCGCCTGATACGGTAGCCAGCCTGCATTGATGCGTTCGTCGACCTCAGCGTAATGCACGAGCAATGGGGCCTTGATCGCGGGAACTTCTTCGGCCCTTGGCTGACGGCCATAATAAGGTACCGAGGCCCCCATTTCCGGATAGGCAACAGCAAGCGCGTTGCAAACGCCGCCGCCGTAGCAGAAACCGACCGCGCCAACCTTGCCGGTACTGTCCTTGTGATCACGCAAGAACGCAAAGCTAGCAAAGAAATCCTCGAGCAATTTGGCGGGATTGAGCTTGGCCTGCAACTCGCGGCCCTTTTCGTCATTGCCGGGATAGCCGCCAACTGAAGACAATCCATCAGGACCAAATGCCATATAACCTGCTTTCGCCAGGCGGCGAACAACGTCCTCGATATAAGGATTTAGCCCACGGTTTTCGTGAATGACCAGAACGGCGGGGAGCTTGCCCTTTGTCTTGGCTGGCATCGCCATAAGGCCAATGATTGAACCGTGGCCTTCGGGACTTGGCACAGTTACTCGTGACGTCAGTATCGCGGGATCATTGGCCTTAACTTGCTGCGCCAGCGCGTAATCGGGCGCGAGCTGTTTCAGAATCATCAGTCCGGTGATACCCGCCGCCGCATATTTCCCGGCTTCGCGAATAAATTCCCGCTTGGTCAGCTTGCCATGCACATAACCGTCGAAAATTTCGAGAATATAGGGGTGAAAGTCGCTGGCCTTCATGCGGCGTACTGGATCGGCTTCAGACAAAACACTCTCCTTCTGTCACGGTCACGCGGATGTTCGCGACTAAATGTTCACAGGGCAACACTCACGCAATAAGGACAATAACTGTATCAGTGCACGAAGCGGGCAACCACGTCGCGATAGGAGCGGCTGACCTTCACCTGCGCGCCAGATTCGAGCACCAGAAAACATTCTCCGTTGGTGTGCGGTTTGACCTGGCGGACCTGGTCGAGGTTCACAATGGTGCTGCGATGCACTCGCTGAAAGGTGCGCGGATCAAGGCGTTTTTCCAGATCCTTCATCGTCTCGCGCAAAATCAGCGAATTGTCGGCAGTATAAATGCACATATAATCGCCCGCCGCGTCGATCCGTTCGATGCTTTCAACATCGACGCGGAAAATCTGCCCGCGATCCTTGACGTTGATGAGCTTTTCGAACCGAGTCGATGCAGTGACATCGTCATCAAGCGATGCGAGATTATCAGCTGCATTCGGCGCGACTTCGTTAATTACAGTGCGCAACCGCTCGAGTTCGTCGGAGGTACGGCGGTCTGCAAGACGCCCACGCACGCGCTCCATCGTGTCGGCAAGGCGGTCGGGCTCAACGGGCTTCATCAAATAATCGATGGCCTGAGCCTCGAATGCCTTAATCGCATGTTCCGAATAAGCGGTCACAAAAACGAAAAGCGGCGGATCAATGTCCATAATGCCCTGTACGACCGAAAACCCGTCGAAGCCGGGCATCTGGATGTCGAGAAACACCAGATCGGGTTTGAGCGTCTTGATCTTGCGGATCGCCTCGCGGCCATTGTGGCAGGTGGCGACGATTTCGATGTCTTCAAACGCCTGAAGCCGGAGTTCGAGGCCCTGTATCGCCAGTTTCTCGTCATCGACCAATATTGTGCGGATACTCATGCGGTTATCATTCCTTGTGATATTGCCCCCGCTTGATTGTTTTCGGCTACTGTAATGCGGCTTTGATAGGGTAGTTCCAGCAAAACCTCAAATCCCCCGCTTGGCTTTATGTAATGTTCGAAGCGCTGATTGTCGCCATAGGCCTGCGACAGCCGTTCGCGCGTGTTCGCCATCCCAACGCCCGTCGATAGGCTGTGGTCTTGCTGTCCGGGCTGCAACCCAGGGCCGGTGTCGGATACGGTAATGCGAACACGCTGCCCGACGAGCACACCGTGCACGTCCGGGCCATCGGGGCCGGC
>JANLSY010000132.1:0-3511 GCA_031362665.1 Sphingomonadales bacterium | reverse complement strand
GCTGAAGAGCATTACCTATATTGCCTGATCCGAACTGAGGAGTGGCGATATGCATGGGCAGATGACTAAAATGAAAATGGCCGACGGCGCCGAAATTGCCGTTTATCATGTTGAGCCCGAAGGCGAGCGCCGTGGCGGCCTCGTTCTCATTCAGGAAATCTTCGGCGTTACCGACCATATCCGCGAGCTGTGCGATGAATTTGCGGCGGACGGATTTGAGGTGCTGTCGCCGTCGATATTCGACCGCGAACATCCCGGTTTTGAGGCAGACTATACCGGTCCCGATTACAACCGCGCCGTCGAACTGGCGCGCGAACTGCATCCCTTTGTCGATTCATTGAAGGATGCTCAGACCTGCATCGATGCGCTCAAATCCAAAGGCCCGGTTTTTATCACCGGCTATTGCTATGGCGGCTCGGTCGCGTGGGCGATGGCGGGTATCAGCGACGATCTGGCAGCGGCGAGTTGCTATTATGGTAGCCTGATCCCGACCATCTACGCCGACAAGCCGCCCAAATGCGCGACCATCGCTCATTTCGGCCGGTATGACCAAGGCATCCCGATGGAAGGCGTCGAAGCGCTGATCGCGAAGAACCATCCGACCGCGCAGATATTTGTCTATGATGCCAACCACGGATTCAATTCGGACAGGCGCAAGGACTATCACGAACCAAGCGCGGAGCTGGCGCGCGATCGCACGCTCGCGTTGTTCAGGGCATGTGCGGGATAACTACTCGTTTACCGCTTCGATCTCGTGGATACGGTGATAGTTCACGACGGTCACGTCTTCGTCGCTGGTATCGATGATATCGCAATAACGGTGGTTCCAGACAATATCGTCATAGGAATAGATCCGGCGCGACCGCACGGTCTGTGCGGCGTTCTCGTCATAACCACTGATTGATAGGACAATTCCTGCCTTGGCTTCGCGCAGATCGGATTCGGATAGGCCGAACATCGGGCTATCGACATCGATGATGTGGAAAATACCCCAGCTCAGCACGAACATGGGGTTTTCGCGGCGGAGGAGGTCCATTTCGTAAAACCGGCGCAACGTGGCACCTTCCGCGGTTCGTATGTTACGCATAAACCATAGGGTGGCCGACGCATCGCATATCATGTTGGTGCGTTCATTGGCGACGCGCAGCATCAGCGCGGGGGCACCATCGTGGTTAGATATTACGAGACGGTCGGCAAAAAGGATCCGGGCGCGGGGCTGTGAAAAGCGGGCGAAAATCAAACCGGTCAGGAGGGCGACGCTGAACAGCCCGACAAAGGTTTCGGCGCTCGCAATAAAATGGCCGTATGGCGTTTGCGGGTGCATATCGCCGTAACCGACGCTCGCCATCGTTTCGATGCTGAAAAAGAAATAGTTTATCCAGCCATGCGGACGCGTGTTCGAAATGCTATCGGGGCTAAGCGAATAGAGGATGCCGAATGCCAGATTGAGCGCGACGAACGCCGCCGCCGTCAATCCGATGAATTTGGGCCAGGAAACGGTCAGGCTGGCATGGTAGATATCCTGCGACAAACCGCCGCGCAAACCGCGCGCAACGATTTCGCGTCCGCCGAGTGTGATGCGGCGTTGCTTCACGTCGTCGGAAGCGGCTGATTTGGCGTTCGACATCTTTCTCCCCTGCAACACGGGTTAGCGCGCCATCGCCAGTATTTCAAACCGCTTTGCTGCAAGTGTCGATAAACTTGGTCCTAAACCCTCCTCAACTGCATATTGGTCGAATGTCCGTTGCCAGCGCCTCTCGCCCTGCATCGGTATTCGCCGCCGCGGTGCAATTGCTGCCGTCGGTAAGGCTGTTCCGGGTGCGACGTGGTCTCAACTTTGCAAAGCCGGCCTACAGTCTTTGAAAGCAAGTTTCGGGACGCGGGCGATTCGCCTCGGCGCTATTCAGGTATCCATTCAACAAGGAGCCGGAGTATGAGCTATCGAATTACTGGATTGGACTGCGAACTATTTGCCGAATTATTCGACATGGATGATGCCGCGTTAGCTGAAAAGGGCGCGATGCGCGTGACCGCCGGTGCCGACAAGGGCTGGCCATGCCGGATCAGTCTGGAGGATGCCAAGGCGGGCGAGGAGTTGATCCTGCTCAACCATGTCAGCCATGATGCGGCGACACCCTATCGTTCAGCTTATGCTATATATCTGCGGCGAAGTGCAAACGTTACGGCGGAATATGTCGATGAAACCCCGCCGGTTTTCGAAGGTCGACCGATGGCGTTTCGCGCCTTCGATCGCGAAGGCATGCTCCGCAACGCTGCTTTGGCTTTGCCGGGGCAGGCCGACGCGAAAATTCGTGAACTGTTCGCGAGCGATGAAATCGCCTATATCCACGCCCACAATGCCGCACATGGCTGCTTTTCGGCCAAGGTGGAGCGCGGGTAATGCTGGAGATGAACGTGGACCAAAACAGCGCCGTCGATGCTGACTGGGCTTTCGATGCCTTCGACCGGCGCGACCGGTCGCTTGACGGTCAGTTTGTGGGGGCGGTCAAGACCACCGGCATTTACTGCAAGCCGAGTTGCCCCGCGCGGCGGCCGTTGCGGCAGAATGTGGAATTTTTCTGGACAGCGGCCGAGGCTATTGAGGCAGGTTATCGTTCTTGCATGCGTTGCAAGCCAGATGAAGTCGGGCGTGACCGTGAGGCGGTTGCCGCAGCACTCAAACTGATTGAAGCGGCGGAGGATGCGCTGTCGTTAGAAGAACTGGCGGACGCGGTGGGCTATGCACCGCATCATTTTCATCGCCTGTTCAAACGCGATACGGGAGTGACGCCTGCGGCCTATGCACGTTCGCTTCGGGCGCGACGCGCAGCAGCCGCTCTTCACGGCAAAGGCAATGTCACCGACGCGATTTACGAAGCAGGCTATTCGGGACCAAGCCGCTTTTACGCAAACACGAAGGGACATTTGGGTATGACGCCGAGCGCTTGGAAAAATGGCGGGACGGGGGTGACTATCCGCTGGGCAGTGGTGGATACTGCGCTAGGCAAAATGCTGCTGGCTGCGACCGATAAAGGTATTTGCCGCCTGTCGTTCGATGAAGACGAAAGCGCGCTCGTCCATCGTTTTCCCAAAGCGGATATTGTTGCGGGCGGCTCCGCGTTGGAGGAACTGGTGACTGGTGCCATTGCCGCGATCGAGCATCCGGCGCAAATGCCCGACCTGCCGCTCGACGTGGCGGGCACGGCATTCCAACAGGCGATCTGGAACGAACTTCGACGGATTCCTGCCGGCGAAACGCGAACTTACGCCGATATTGCAGCAGCCGTTGGTAAGCCCAAAGCTGTGCGTGCTGCTGGAAGTGCAAATGGCGCAAACAATGTGGCCGTCCTTATCCCGTGCCACCGTGTAATCCGTACTGACGGTACACTCGGCGGCTATGCCTATGGGCTTGAGCGCAAAGAGCAGTTGTTGTCCGCTGAAAGGAAATCCGGATGAACGAGAAGATCAAAGCCTTTGGTGATCTGCATGTCCCAGGCAATCCGCTCATCCT
>JANLSY010000021.1:0-4090 GCA_031362665.1 Sphingomonadales bacterium | reverse complement strand
TTTGAAGGCCTATATTGTGCTGGGCAAATCAATGGCACCACCGGATATGAAGAGGCGGCGGCGCAAGGATTAGTTGCCGGAATGGGGGCCGCGTCGAGGATATTGGGACGCGAGATGCCCGCGATTGACCGAGCCAACAGCTATCTGGCCGTAATGGTGGACGACCTTATCCTGCATGGCGTTACCGAGCCCTACCGCATGCTCACTGCAAGGGCTGAGTACCGGTTGCGTCTTCGGGCAGATAATGCTGCCACACGGCTTACCCCATTGGGCATTGCGGTAGGGGCAGTAGGCGCAATTCGCGAGAGAGCGTTTAATCAACGCGCGGAAAACAAGTCGGCCCTGGAAGAGCGGCTATCGCAGCCGGTCAGTGCTGATGATTTGATTAAGCGTGGTGTGGATGTAAAGCGCGATTCCGGCCGCATGCCGCTGGTTGACTGGCTCCGATACCCAACCGTAGGCATCCATCACCTTTTGGATGTTTCACGTGAAACAAGTTTCCCAATCGACTTGCTCAAAGAAGTCGAACAGGACGGGCGATATGCGCCGTATCTTGAGCGGCAGGAAGCCGAGATTAGAGATATATCGGCCAACGCGCGAATTTCGTTGCCGGCGTCGTTCAATTATCGCTCAGTATCCGGCTTATCAAACGAGATGGTCGAGCGGCTTGATGCCGCTAGGCCGGAGACGCTGGCTGCTGCGGCGCGGGTACGCGGGATAACTCCAGCGGCGCTTGCCGCGATACTTGTCCATGCGAAACGCGCGCAACCCTCTACAGATATTGCAGCATGACCGAGCTAGAGGCCCAGGAATGGCTTCATTCAAACTTCAATATTTCACGTGAAACACAACTTAGGTTAGAAGCCGTTATCGGGTTTCTCAAACGGGAGGCTGAGAGCCAGAATCTTATTTCCGCGTCGACAATCGATCATATCTGGAGTCGCCATATTGTCGACAGCGCACAATTATTGAAATTCCTGCCTGACGATTCTATCCAAGCGGACTGGATTGATTTGGGAGCTGGAGCCGGCTTTCCCGGCCTGATCGTCGCGATTTTGAGCCAGTGCAAAATGACACTTGTAGAATCGCGAAGCAGGCGGATCGACTATCTCCAGCGCGCGGTGGCTATGCTGGATATGGAAAAACAGGTTACGGTTGCAGGACGGCCGCTCGAACGATTCGAAACTGCCCCATTTTCGGTCATCAGCGCCCGCGCTTTTGCACCTTTGCCGCGGTTGTTCGAGATTGCGCAGCGATTTTCCACAGATAAGACTTTATGGTTGTTACCAAAGGGGCGTAATGCCGCTAAGGAATGGGATGAAGTCGAGCCGTTCTGGAATGGCGATTTTCGGATCGAGAATAGTGTAACCGATGCGGAAGCCGGCATATTGGTCGGGCACTTGACGGGAAAGCGTGGAAACAAGGCCAAATCAGCGGCCCAGAGGCAGCAAGCAAGATGATTCGCATTGCCATAGCAAATCAGAAGGGTGGTGTGGGTAAGACCACCACCGCAATCAATCTGGCTACGGCGCTGGCCGCCAGCGGATGGCGTTGCGTGCTGGTCGACCTCGACCCCCAGGGAAATGCTTCGACTGGACTGGGATTGAAACAGGTGGATCGCGTGCATAGCAGCTATGATCTGCTGCTTGGCGATGCCTCTCTGAAAGATTCCGCCATTCCGACGATGATTCCAAATCTCGATCTTGTCCCGGCAACGGTAGACTTGTCGGGTGCCGAGATAGAGTTGGTGGAATATGAGGACAGAACGGGACGGTTGAAGGCTGCATTCGATAAATCCGATTCGCATTGGGATATCTGCCTCATCGATTGTCCGCCATCGCTTGGGTTGCTGACAATCAATTCACTAGTGGCAGTCGATTCCATATTGGTACCGCTGCAATGCGAGTTTTTCGCTCTCGAGGGATTAAGTCAGTTATTACAAACAGTTGAGCGTATACAAAAGCGTTTCAATCCATCATTGTCGATCATGGGCGTGGCGCTGACAATGTTCGACCGCCGCAATAAGCTGACCGATCAGGTCGCCGACGATGTGCGCAGCTGCCTCGGCAATTTGGTTTTCGAAACCGTCATTCCGCGCAATGTTCGCCTCTCCGAAGCGCCCAGCCACGGTCTTCCGGCGCTGGTTTACGACCATAAATGCAGCGGCTCTGAGGCTTATATGAAACTGGCGCGCGAACTGATTGGTCGGCTACCGGCACGGGAGATGGCTGCATGAGCTCCGAAGAGTCGGTCGAGAAGGTACCGCTGCGCAAGAAAATGGGGCTCGGCCGCGGTCTCGATGCGTTGCTCGGTGAGGCGATCCGCGGCGATTCGGGTCCACAGCCAGCCGCAATTTCATCGTCAGGGCAGGGCATCGCCAATATTGCAGTGTCAGATATCCATCCCAATCCTGACCAGCCGCGCCGTCATTTCGCCGAAGAGGCGCTTGCGGAATTGGGCGCGAGCATAAAGCGGCATGGCATTATTCAGCCTATTGTCGTTCGCCCTCATGCAGGCAGCTATCAGATTGTTGCCGGCGAACGCCGCTGGCGCGCCGCTCAACGCGCGCAGATTCACGAAATTCCTGCGATTATCCGAAATTTCGACGATGCCGAAACGCTTGAGATTGCTCTTATAGAGAATATCCAGCGGCAGGATTTGAACCCGATCGAAGAGGCCGAGACGTACCGTCGGCTGTGCGACGAGTTCGGGCACAGTGCTGCGGCGCTCGCCGAGCTGGTACATAAATCGCGCAGTCATGTCGCGAATATGATCCGGCTGCTCGATTTACCGCCTGCAATTCGCGAGCTCGTTATCGAAGGCAAGCTCAGCATGGGCCATGCCCGCGCATTACTGGGCAGCGATGATGCGGTGCGGCTGGCGATGGTTGTTATAAAGCAGGGTCTGTCGGTGCGCGCGACCGAGGCTCTCGTTAAGAGGGGCCATGCGCCAGCGCCCAAGGTTCCCGGACAACGTGATACACCGGCGAGTGCGGACATTCACGCGGTCGAAACGCATCTGGGCGACCTGCTCGGATTGAGAGTGAAGATTAATCAGAAAAATTCGACCGGTGCAGGGTCGGTGACGTTCGAATATGGCAGCCTCGACCAATTGGACATGCTGTGCCAGCGCCTGACTGGCGAGAAATTCTGATTATCTACGGCACCCACGCGGGCATTATACTGACCGATTAAGATTTTCCGCCGTTTGCTGCGCCTAAGAATTGGCGGATTTCCGACAGTTCTGAACAAATTAACCCCATTCCTTAAAGTTCCAAATGGGCGGCTTGTTAACCATGTCGGCAAGCAAAGCCTTATGATTCGTAGGCCATAAGCGACCGTGGATGCAGTGGGGCATTCCAAACCTGCTTTTGTCACGAAGGACCAGTTTATGTTGAACAAGAAAATCGCCCTGTTGGGCGCAGCCGTCGCTGCCATGGTTTCGACCGGCGCTAATGCAGCAACCACTTCCGCGACTGCGGAAGTCGATATCCTTGCACCTGTTACGCTAGCACAGACCGCTGTTCTGGATTTCGGCACTGTCGCTTCAGGCGCTGCCGCTGGAACAGTTGCAATCGGTAATGGAGCAGATGCACGCACTTGCTCGGTCGGTCTTGCTTGCGTCGGCGCATCAAACCGTGGTGCATTTTCGGTAGTCGGCGCTAGCAGCTATATCGTAGCTATCACGGTCGCCGCTTCGACCACATTGAACGGCGTTGGTACCCCGATGATTCTCGCACTTACGCCGCCTTCCACGCCGACTATTGTTGCAAACGGCTTGCCGCAGACTTTCTTTGTCGGCGGAACGCTGACCGTCGGCGCGGCTCAGGCAGCTGGCACCTACATCGGTACCTACAGCGTATCGGCCGATTATCAGTAAGAATTGACCCCGCCGAAAGGCGTAGCTCTCAAACAAGCAGGCCTCCGCAAGCAAATGCTTTCGGGGGCCTTCTTGTGCCGACTCTATATCCGTTAGCGAGATAGTAACCATATTCTGGCATGCCGGGGACTGTGGACCAGTGTAGCGGATGATTTGATCAGACCGCTGCGCGCTTACGTGGATGGGAAAAATTAATGCGCGAACTGCTTGG
>JANLSY010000002.1:0-2386 GCA_031362665.1 Sphingomonadales bacterium | reverse complement strand
AGCGTGGTCAATTTCTCCGCGCGCGCCTCTCCACCAGGGAGCAGCTTCATCGTCCGCCCGGGCGCCGCCAAAAGCTTTTCAAGAAACCACGCACTCGTATCAAAAGGTCCACCCATCGAGGCGTAAAACGCGGGAGAGGTGTAAGCCGCCGAGCCCGAGTCTATCTGGCTCTTCCAGCTAGCGGTGCTGCCCGATATTTCGAAAGTTTCTGCGGCATCGCCGGTCGGTGTGACACCCCTTATCGTCATTTTGACCGGCATCCCGTCGGGTCCGGCCGTTCCGCTATAGTCGAGCTCCCATACCTGCCCGCGCAGGTTCATGCTCTCGCGCGCCATGCGGGTGCCGTCAGCATTTACCCAGGCATAAGAATCACCATGTTTTCCGCCCGTGGACTGGATGACATAATGCCTTGCATCCGCAGGCGGCTTTGCCAGCTGGTCGGTCGGGGTTTGTGCCAGCGCAGTCGACGACAGCAGCATAGCGACACAAACAATTACAGATTTGGCAAATGGCGATTTCGTGGACATCCGGTTTCCTCTCTCCGATTGAACGCGTTGCAACCTACGCCGCTCGGGTTTGCCATGCAATGCCGCTTGCGTGAGGGTGCAAAGCGCGGCACATCAACGAGAAATTCGTAATGAGGATGTTCTTGATGCGCGCTTCACTGCCCTTGATGTTTGCCGCCGGCATGTTGGCGGTCGCCGTTCCGGCCAATGCCCAACTGTCGAAACCCGAAACAAAAATGACCGCGACGGTCGATGCCGAATATGACCGCTCGGTCGCTTTGCTGGAGAAGCTCGTCAACCAGAATAGCGGCACGATGAATTTCGATGGGGTGAAGGCGGTCTCTGAAATGATACGCGCCGAACTTGAGCCCTTGGGGTTCAAAGTTGAATGGGTCGACATGTCCGGTGCGAAGCGCGCAGGCCATTTGATTGCCAGCAAGACCGGAAAGAAGGGCACCAAGAAACTGTTGCTCATCGCGCATCTCGACACGGTGTTTGAAGCCGATAGCCCGTTTCAGAAGTTTGTTCGTAAGGGCGACGAGGCGGAAGGTCCCGGCGCAGGCGATGACAAGGGCGGGATGGTAGTGATCGTGTCTGCGTTGCGGGCGATGCAGTCTGCCGGGACGCTTAAAGACGCAAATATCGAAATCCATATGACAGGCGATGAGGAAGACGCAGGTGATCCGATTGAGGTCACGCGCGCACCGCTGATAGCCGCTGGCAAGGTCGCCGATGTTGCGCTTGATTTTGAGGGTCTGTCGATTGAAAACGGCAAGGATATGGGCGTCATATCGCGGCGTTCGTCAAATAGCTGGAAGCTTGATGTCAAAGGCGTCACTGGCCACAGCTCCCTGATATTCGATAACACTTACGGCGATGGCGCGGCGTTCGAACTGGCACGGATTATCCATCGTTTCCGCACCGAGCTGCCCGAGCCTAATCTGACCTTTAATGTCGGGCTGATCGCTGCCGGTCAGGAGGCTGTGGTCGACCCCGACGGCATTCGCGTCAGCGCCAAAGGCAAGACCAACATCATTCCTGGCATCGCTATCGCACGTGGCGATTTCAGGACGTTGTCCGAAGAACAAAGCGCGCGTGTTCGTGCCAAGATGCAGACCATCGTCGCATCGTCGGCACCTAAAACATCGGCCACGATCACATTCGACCCCGGTAGCTATCCGGCGATGGCTCCCACCGAGGGCAATAGAAAGCTGCTTTCAAAGCTCAACCAAATCAATCGTGATCTCGCGCTAGGTGAGCAAATTGCGCTCGATCCGCTCAAGCGCGGCGCCGGCGACATCAGCTTTGTCGCAAATGATGTCGACGGGCTGGTGGGATTGGGCGCATATAGCCGCGGCGACCATGCTCCGGGCGAGACCGTGGTGTTGAGCAGCATCAAGCGTCAGGCCAAGCGGGCGGCGATCTTGATGACCCGCCTGTCGCGCGAAAAGGCGAATTAAGGGCACGCGCATGACGCTATTCGACGGACTGTCCTTCGGATGGCGCTCGGCTCTTCTTTCGGTCATTTTCTTGCAGTTACTGTTATTGGCAGCGGCATTGCTGCGGATCATCCAGAACCGGACCGCCAACCGCACAATGGCGGCGCTGCTTTTGGTGATCGCAGGAATCATCACGCCGTGGCTAATCGGCTTTGTCGGCTTTTACGATAAATGGATGTGGTTGACCTTTGCGCCGTTGCAGATCAGCCTCGCGGTCGCGCCTTTATTCTATCTCTACGCTCATGCACTCGTCACCGGTGGTTGGCCCGCAAATGGTAAATGGCACCTCGCCCCGGCGATTGCGCAGTTTTTATTCTATTTCATCAGCTTCCTGTTGCCGTTCGATACCAAGATGCAATGGGCGGAGATGGCGGCACCTGC
>JANLSY010000372.1:0-5195 GCA_031362665.1 Sphingomonadales bacterium | reverse complement strand
GAAAGACGCAATCAACACCTGCTGTGCGGTGACATTCAACGTGAATAACCGAGCAAATTCGGCGCCATCAATCGCTGAAACCGGCGTAAGCGTGCCCAGCATCGCAGCGTTCAGTACCAAAATGTCGAGTTTGCCCCAGCGTTCGGCCACCGCCGCTGCGAGCCGTGCGATGCTATCGCCATCGGTCAGGTCGAGCGGTGCGATGGTGGCGCTGCCACCGCTCGCGAAAATCGCATCCTCGACTGCTTCCAAATCCTTCGCGGTCCGTGCAGTTATGATGACATGCGCTCCTTGCGCCGCCAGAGCCTGCGCCGTCGCCGCGCCTATCCCTCGGCTTGCACCGGTTACTAGCGCAACCTTGCCTTCAAACACTTTCGTCATTGTTCAAGCCAGCTTGCGTTCGTTCAGCATGATAAGCTGGTCAGATTCCTGCTCTTCATGGTCGGTCAGGCTAGTGGGATAATCGCCAGTAAAACAGGCATCGCAATATTGCGGTTTACTGTTGTTGCGCGATTTCTCGCCAAGCGCGCGATAAAGACCGTCGATAGACAGGAATGCGAGGCTGTCCGCCTGAATGAACGCGCGCATTTCCTCGACATCCATCCGGCTGGCGAGCAGCTTTGAACGTTCGGGCGTATCGACGCCGTAGAAGCAACTGTTCATCGTCGGCGGGCTGGCGATGCGCATATGAACTTCTGCGGCGCCTGCCTCACGCATCATTTGCACGATCTTCAGGCTAGTCGTTCCGCGCACAATAGAGTCATCGATGAGCACGATCTTCTTGCCCGCAACAAGATTCTTGTTGGCATTATGCTTTAACTTTACGCCCAAATGGCGCACGCTATCGCCCGGCTGGATGAACGTGCGACCGACATAATGCGAACGGATGATGCCCAATTCGAACGGGATTTTTGCAGCCTCGGCGTAACCGATGGCTGCCGGTGTGCCGCTATCGGGCACAGGAATGACATAATCGACATCGACACCATTTTCGCGCGCTAGTTCAGCGCCGATTGCCTTGCGCACCGAATAGACACTGATGCCATCGACAATTGAGTCGGGCCGCGAAAAATAGACATGCTCGAAGATGCACGGACGCTGAGCGACTGGTATGAAAGGCTTGTGCGAGGTAATTTCGCCATTTCGGACGATCACTATTTCGCCAGGTTCCACCGCGCGGATAAATTCCGCCCCGACAATATCGAGTGCGACGGTTTCCGAAGCGAAAATAATCGAGTCGCCAAGCTTGCCCATCACCAGCGGCCGAATGCCCAGCGGATCACGGCAGGCGATCATGCCTTCGGTCGTCAGACACAATAGCGAATAGGCACCTTCCACCCGCTTTAACGCGTCGATCAGCCGATCGAGCAGCGTGCGGTATCCCGAAGTTGCAACCAAATGGATGATGACTTCCGTGTCTGAAGTCGATTGAAAAATCGAACCGCGTCGCACCAGATCGCGTCGTACCGTCATCGCGTTCGAGATATTGCCGTTATGTGCGACCGCAAATCCACCGGTCGCCAAATCGGCATATAACGGCTGCACATTGCGCAGTGAGGTTTCGCCTGTCGTCGAATAGCGAACATGGCCGATCGCGCCGCGTCCGACAAGACCGCCGATTATTTCTTCGCGATCAAAATTGCCCGCGACATGGCCCATCGCGCGGTGGGTGTGAAAATCATGTCCATCAAAACTGGTAACGCCGGCTGCTTCCTGTCCGCGATGTTGCAAAGCGTGAAGGCCCAAAGCGACCATCGCCGAAGCGCCATCGACGTCACACACACCGAAGATCCCGCATTCTTCGCGTAATTTATCGTCATCGAATGGGTCGGTGGTCAGCATTTGTCGAATCCCGCTGCGCTTCGCTGGCTGGCATATAGGCATGCTTGCCGCGATTGTCTCCCCCGGAGTCGTCGTTCTGTAACAAAGAATTTGTTGGCGAGGCTTTTCTGCATCGTTTAGGCCATTCCCATGACCGATAAACGCGAAACGGGGCTAACGCTCGATCCGAAATTCGACGATAACGGGTTGGTAACGGCAGTTGTCACCGACGCTGCCGACGGCGCGGTGCTGATGGTTGGGCATATGAACGCCGAGGCACTGGCGAAGAGTCACAAGAGTGGAACTGCCATTTTCTTTTCGCGCAGCCGTCAGCGGCTTTGGCAAAAGGGTGAAAGCAGCGGGCATTATCTCAAAATAATCGAGATGCGGATCGACTGCGACCAGGATGCGGTGTGGATCATCGCCAAGCCGGAAGGGCCGACCTGCCACACGGGCGAACGAAGCTGCTTTTATCGGCGGGTCACACCGGAAGGCCTGGAACGCATTTGAACCGCCGCTTTGCCCTATTTTGCTGCGCCTTGCTGGCGGGTTGCGGGGACAACGCGTCGTCTGTCCTGGGCGGAGGCAATGATGTCGGCTCGGAACTCGACAAAGCGGCGATAGCGGCGGGCATCATGCCCGACCCCGACCAAGTCGAATTTGCCGGTCGTTTTGAAACCCGAAGTGAATTGGGTGCCGACAAATTCTGTGCCGTTTCCAGCGGGGCCAAACAATTCGACGTCGGTTTCATCGCGGTGAGCGGCTCCGAAAGCAAATGTGAAGGCCGGGGAACCGCCACGGTCAATGGCGATAAAGTGCGCATTTCGCTCGGTGGCAAGGGAAACTGCGCATTCGACGCCCGCTACGACGGATTAGAACTGCGTTTCCCAGGCTCGGTAGAAAGCGGTTGCGCCTCCTATTGCTCGCCAAGGGCGAGCTTGTCTGGCACGCATTATTTCATGGTTCAGCCGGGGGATACCGCGGCGCGTAATACGCTGGGCAGGGACATCGAAAGGCTGTGCCCCTAGATTTCAAGCATATAAACAGGCTGGACAAGCGCGCCTTATCGCAGCATATCGATCTAGATATGCAGACAAGTTTTGCTCCGCTTCTTATTCTACGACTTACACGCCCTTAGGCGTGTGCGTTCGTTCGGCCACATGCCGGGCCACCCGCCTAAGGGTTACCAATCACCAACATAGACCCCAAAGCCCGCTAAAGCGCGCGCCCTAGCGAAGTTGTAATTCATCATGATGCTGACCGACCCATCCCGAAAATACCGGCCATTCCCACAGGTCGATTTGCCCGACCGCGCATGGCCGACCAAAACCATTTCCAAGCCCCCACGCTGGCTTTCTACAGACCTGCGCGACGGCAATCAGGCGCTGATCGATCCGATGGGCGCGGAGAAGAAGAACCGTTTTTTCGATCTGCTGCTTAAGGTCGGTATCAAGGAGATCGAGGTCGGTTTCCCGAGCAGCGGCGCGACCGATTTCGATTTCATCCGCAATCTCGTCGACAGCGGCCGCATCCCCGATGATGTGACGATCCAGAGCCTCACACAATCCCGCCGTGACCTGATCGAGAAAACCTTCGAGAGCATGGCTGGTGCCCCATGCGCCATCGTCCACCTGTACAACGCAGTGTCGCCAGCATGGCGCGATATTGTCTTCAAGCTCGATAAGGCAGGCGTAAAGGCCATTGCCGTTGAAGGCGCAACTATCCTTGCCGAACAAGCCGCGCGCTTCCCGCAAACCGACTGGCATTTCGAATATAGCCCCGAAACCTTCTCCACCGCTGAACTCGAATTCAGCCTTGAGGTGTGCGAGGCGGTGATGGCGGTACTTAAACCCACGCCCGAAAAGCCGCTCATCCTTAATCTGCCCGCTACCATCGAAGCTGCGATGCCCAATATCTATGCCGACCAAATCGAATGGATATGCACGCATATCAGCGCACGCGACAGCGTGGTCATCTCGCTCCATCCGCACAATGACCGCGGCAGCGGTATCGCTGCGGCCGAGCTTGGCCTGCTTGCAGGCGGCGACCGCATCGAAGGCTGCCTGTTCGGCAATGGCGAGCGCACCGGCAATGTCGACCTCGTGACGCTGGCGCTCAATATGTATACGCAAGGTCTGCACCCCGGCCTCGATTTCAGCAACATCGACGAAGTCATCCAGACCGTCGAATATTGCAACCAGCTCCCAGTCCACCCGCGCCATCCCTATGCAGGCGAGCTGGTGTTCACTGCGTTTTCGGGCAGCCATCAGGACGCAATCAAAAAGGGTTTTGCCGCCAACGAGCTGCAAAATGACGAAATCTGGCGTGTGCCTTATTTGCCCATCGACCCCGCCGATTTGGGGCGGTCATACGAGGCGGTCATCCGCGTCAATTCGCAAAGCGGCAAGGGCGGCGTCGCCTGGGTGATCGAACAAGACCACGGTCTGAAACTGCCCAAAAGGATGCAGGCCAATTTCTCGGGCACCGTGCAGGAACTGTCGGATACCACGGGCCGCGAACTGACCAGTGCCGACATCTGGGAAGCGTTCGAAAAGCGCTATCACCTGAAAGGAGATGGCCGCTTCCGCCTGATCGACTTTCAGGAAAGCCAGAGTCAAAAGGCACAGGACGAGCGTATCTTTGCGGGCAAAATCCGAATCGACGGCGTCGAGCAATCGGTGAGCGGACGCGGCAACGGTCTGATCTCCAGCCTCGCCAATGCGCTGGAATCTGCGCTCGGCGGTCCGCTCGAC
Organism: Sphingomonadales bacterium; assembly: GCA_031362665.1. Classification (GTDB taxonomy): domain Bacteria; phylum Pseudomonadota; class Alphaproteobacteria; order Sphingomonadales; family Sphingomonadaceae; genus Sphingorhabdus_B. The sequence continues at coordinate 621 of JANLSY010000372.1, read as the reverse complement.
ATTATCGACTATAGCGAACACGCCATCGGCCACGGTACCGACGCAAGGGCCGCCGCCTATGTCGAATGCCGGGTAGGTGAGGGGCCCGTGTTGTTCGGCGTCGGCATCAGTCGCGACGTGGCGACGGCTTCCGTAAGGGCAATTCTCAGTGCGGCAAATGGCAGTTGATGGCCGTTTGACATTGCCCGATTTCTGCGCTTTACCGCATTAATTGAACGATTAACATTTGGAGAGACGCATGACCCTTCCGGCAATTTTCGACAAACTTCGTCTGCCGGTGATCGGCTCGCCGTTGTTCATCGTCTCCGGTCCCGAACTGGTTATCGCGCAGTGCAAGGCGGGCGTTGTTGGCTCGTTCCCTGCGCTCAACGCGCGGCCACAAGCGCAGTTGGACGAATGGCTGCACCAGATTACCGAAGAACTCGCCGCGCATAACCGTGAACATCCCGACCGTCCGGCGGCGCCCTATGCGGTCAACCAGATCGTGCATAAATCGAACAACCGTCTGCAGGAAGATATCGCGACCTGCGCCAAATGGCAGGTGCCGATTACGATTACGTCATTGGGCGCGCAGGAAGAGCTGAACAAGGCGGTGCATTCATGGGGCGGCATCGTCCTGCA
>JANLSY010000371.1:0-3833 GCA_031362665.1 Sphingomonadales bacterium | reverse complement strand
AAGACGTTCCGCTGGACCGCGATCCTTATGATTCGGTCTGCGATCATCTGCTGGTCGTAGACAGCGCGTTGGGGTCTCCCGAAGTGATTGGCACCTACAGGTTGCTGCGCCAAAGCGTTGCGGTTTCGCGGGAAGGATTTTACAGCGCAGGGGAATATGACCTCGCGCCGCTTTCGCGAAGTCCGGGCGAGCAGCTCGAACTAGGGCGATCGTGCGTCGCCGCAGGATATCGCGACGCCGGGACGATCCAGTTGCTCTGGCGTGGCATCGCCTCCTATCTTCGCCAGCATCAGATTTCGACAATGTTCGGATGCGCGAGTTTTCACGGCATCGACCCCGAAGCGCACGCTGACACGCTCTCCTATCTCTGGCATAATCACCTCGCGCCGCCACCGTTGCGCGCGCGGGCGCTTGAGGAGCGATATGTCGAGATGGCGAGGTTGCCGCTCGGTAGCTATGACCAGCGTCAGGCGATGCGCAAATTGCCACCGCTGGTGAAGGCTTATCTCCGCGTTGGCGCGCAAGTCGGTGACGGCGCGGTCATCGATCACCAGTTCAACACGGTGGATATCTTTATCGTCATGCCCGTAGCCGAAATTTCAAATCGTTATATGGGGCGGTTCGGCGCAGCGGCATAAGCTGCGATCATCTGGCGCCGTATGTTTTCTGCAAGTATCTTGCGATCTGTCATTCCTGAAACAGGCGGCAAAAACTCTACGCGCGCCAAGGTTTTGAATTTGGAGAGGCGGGCCGCACCGGTCACCAGATCATCTTCATCAATCCACGCCACTTCGCGCTGGCGCTCAGCAGCCAAAGCGGCACCATCGGGCATCAAATAGCGAAGTATCAGTGGCTGGACCGCTGCCGCCGCATCCGCTGCCGCAAACAGGCTTGTCCGGAATGGCAATATGCTGGTTCCATTCGAGGTCGTGCCCTCGGGACATAATATCACTGAGCGCCCCGAACATAGTCTTGCACGGATCGCATCGGCTTGCGCATGGCTGCGGTACCGATGGTTCCGGTCGACAAAGACGGGGGCGAACCGGCGCGCCAATGCACCGATAACCGGCCAGCCCAGCATATCGGACTTTGCGACAAAATCGGCATCGAGAATCGCCATCATCACCAGGATATCGGCCCAGCTGATATGGTTCATTATGAACAGCGTCCCCGGCGTTGTGGACGGCTCCCCATATTGAGAAATGCTGACGCCGAAGCCTCTTGATATACTTGCAAAAAAAGCTTGTTCGTGATGGCGGCGCTGGCTTTGCGGGGCTATCAGCCAAGTGGGTATTCGCAGCATCGCGAACGCGAGTGTCGCGAAGGCTTTGGTCCCGCCAAACGAGCGTTTTGTCAAATCATACCCTTAAGCAAATTTCTGCTCGATCTTGAACGCGGCCCAGATAACCGCACACATAATAAGGATCGAAGCCCATGCATAAGGCCAAAGCAGCGGCATGCCAACCAGGATCAAACCATCATTGCTGCCGGGAACGAGCAGGCTGCCCCAACCCATCAGCATGCCGCCGGTTATGCACCGGGCCAGCGTAACAGCGCTTTGTCGATGCCATTGAAGGCCACCGCCGACCCAGCCGCCGGTGATTGCGCCGACCAGCAGTGCGACAAAAAGTAGCCCCTGCCAAACGAGATTATCGGCCATTCCGTTCGCGAAATGGATGAGCAAATCCATATAGCTCCATGCGCCGACCGTCACGAGCATGATGACGAAGGCGATACCAATCATTATGGTCGCTTCATGTGGAGCCCAAAGCCGTCGCCAGCCGCGGCCTTCCGGATGCGGGGTTCGGGCAATACTCACGATCCGCCAGAGCGCATAAGCCGCAAACACCGGGGCGAGCCAATAGGGCAATGCGGAACTCATCGGCAGCGTATCTAGTGGCTTTGGCATCATCTGGCTGAACAGCAAAGGTGCGGTCAGCACGCCAATGAAGAAGCCGAGCGGCGTGAGAGCATAAGCCCATTGGCCCGAGCCGAGCCTGGCAATCGCGCCAAAGACGCATGCCTGATTTACATATGCACCAAGGCCGAGCAGTACGGCACCGATCACCGTCCAATGGCTGAAGGCGAAGCCACCTGGCACATTGGGCAAAAAGCCAAGAGCGCGCGTAGTCAGTAACCCGCCTGCGACCCAGAGCGCGGTTTCCGCCAAAGCGACGATCTTGGTCGTCGTTCCTTTATGAACCACTTCACCGACCGCTGCGACTGTACAGGTCGCGCCGCGCTGGATGGCAAAACCCATCAGCGCGGCGCAAATCGCCGCCAGCAAAAATGCGAAACTGGCAACGGCTATCGTCATTTGGTTGCGCTTGACGCGATCGATGCGGCGACTTCGCCTGCCATCTTGAATTGCGCTTCACGGTCGGTGATGCTGTAGCGGTTGGCGATGTAACCGAAATCGGTCCAGGCGACGCTTACGCTGCCGTCGGCCTCCTGCAGGATCAACATCCGCACCGGCCAGTCAAGGCCCGAATAGGGGTTCGATGACAGGAACTGGACGCCAAGCGGCGGATTGCCAAACAGGATCAGTTTCGATGGGCGGATAGCGATATTTGCGTCAGCGCCCAATTGTGACTGGTCGATTTCGGTGAAGAATTTGATGCCCTTCGCGGCGATGTCGGCTTTCAGCTTCTCGACGGTTTCGTCAACGCCGTAGATGCTTTTAACACGCAACACGCCTTGGGCAGGTGCTGTTGGTGCGGGTGCCTCAGCCTGAAGGGCTGGTGCGACCAGCATGGCGGCGCAAAGCGCGATCACGATCTTTTTCATGTTGTTTTCCTCAATGGCTTCAATTTCGGGGAAGAGCATTTGCTCCCGCGCTGCTTTTGCCACTGCACCACTTTCGCTTGAAATTGCATTCGGGCATAACAGCCATAACCGTAGGGCATTTCAATTTTTGGATAATAGTGTCTATTCCTGTTGGGGCTGGCAGGAACTGGACGCACCGGGCCTCTGACAACTGAAAGTAAAAAGGTATGAACCAACCGCTGATGACCTCACTTGAACAGGCTTTCCAGGAGGTCAGTGTCCGCAATGTCCCCTTGGGCGAACGGCTTGGCTATATTGCTGACAAGGTGCGCGCGCTGAGTCCTTCCTATGGCGCTGCCGTTGACGCCTTTGTTGATCGACTCGAGCACGCCGGGGCGGGCAATGAGGCTCCGCAAGTTGGCGAACCAATGCCGGGATTTGTGCTTCCCGATGATGAGGGGCATCTCGTCAGCCTTGAACAATTGCTCGAAACAGCACCGGTCGTTGTCGCTTTCCATCGCGGGCATTGGTGCCCTTATTGTAGGTTGAATGCCATCGGGCTGGCCGAGGTCGAAGCCGACATAAAGCCAGTGCAAATCGTTGCGATTTCGGCCGAAACGCAAGCCTATACCCGTGCGATCAAGGCCGAGGCGCGCGCAGGGTTTCCCTTTCTGACCGACTTTGGCAATGGCTTTGCGCTGTCGCTTAACCTTGCAATTTGGGTTGATGATGCAATGGCATCGTTGATCGAAGGATCGGGTAAGGACATCCCGCAATATCAGGGGCATGAAGGGTGGATATTGCCAATCCCGTCGGTCTTTGTCGTCGGGCAGGACGGACTGATCAAGGCGCGTCACGTCGATCCGGACTATAGGCGCAGGCTTGAGCTAGACGACCTGCGCGCGGCAGCAAGGGCCGCTTTGGCCTAGCCCCAGTCTTTCACACGCAGCAGACTGAGCAAGGCGGCTGCTTCACGCGTCCGCGGCCGGCCGGCGACAGTGTAAATCGCGACGGTACGTTTCAGGTCAAAAGCCGACAGGTTGAGGTGATGCGCTGTCATCGTACGC
>JANLSY010000356.1:0-4013 GCA_031362665.1 Sphingomonadales bacterium | reverse complement strand
TTCGGCCAGTTCCTTGCGGATCGTGCCGGGCTCGGCGTTCGCAGGGTTAGTCGCGCCCATGATGTCGCGGTTGCGCTGCATCGCGTCTTCGCCTTCGAGGACCTGGACAACGACCGGGCCGCTGATCATGAAATCGACCAGTTCGCCGAAGAAAGGACGTTCCTTGTGCACCGCGTAGAAGCCTTCGGCCTGAGCGCGGGTCATGTGGATGCGCTTGGATGCGACGACGCGAAGCCCTGCTTCTTCCAGCATCTTGGTGACCGCACCGGTCAGGTTGCGGCGGGTGGCGTCGGGCTTGATGATCGAAAAGGTGCGGGTAACCGCCATGGGGAACTCCATTATTTGGGGGTGATGAGTTGCGCGCGCCTCTAGCCGCTGCGGTGCAGCATGGCAAGACCGTTCACTGTTGCGATGAAGCCTAGTTCTTTCCGCCGCCCATAATGACCGCTGCCGTGCCGCCGCTTTCATTCGGGGTCGCGGTCACGACCAGCTTCGCATCATTATCGCCTTTGGCCGAAAAGTTTGCGGTTTCGCCCTTGTCGGATGTGCTGGTCGACTGCGTGTTGATCTTGAACCCGCGCTTTTCGGCCTCGCTCTTGTAGAAACCGATAACCTGTGCGGGCGAATCTTTGGTCAGCACAGTTGCCATGCCTCCGCCCGTGCCGTCCTTGTCGCTGCCGCCCATGAACGCGCCTTTGACCTCTCCGCCAGGATAGACCGGCAGCCCAAGCGGCAGGCCTTCTTTTGCCGCAGCGTCGCCGAAGGTGATTTTGCCCTCGCCGTCTTTGCCTTCAAAGGTAATCGTGCCGCTTTGGTTGCTTTTATCGGTATCGGAGGTGATTTTGATCTCTTCGCCATCCGCTGTGGTGACGGTGGTAGTTTCGTCATTGCTGCCACATGCAGCGAGCGCCAGTATTGCAGCCAAGGGGATAAGGTGTCGCATAGTCTTTCTCCTTCACCGTACGTCATATCGCAGCTTTAAGGCCCCTGCACCCATTTTCCGCCGTCCTGTTTCCAATAGCGGCGTTCGATATCGGGGTTCTCGCCCAACGCGCGCCAAGCGGCGCGGGCATTGTCAGTGTGGCTTGGCGGGAACAGGTAAAACACGCGATCGAACTGGAGCGCCTCGTCGGGCCAAACGCCATCGGCTAGGGCGACGAATTTGGCGGAATTTGCTGCAACCGGATCGCTCGAAAGTAATATCGGTTGCAGCGAATCGTCGCTCTTGCCCACCTTTGCATGGGCCAGAAAGCTATCGGGTTTGAAGCCCCAAAATGCCGACGAAATCAGATCGAGCGAAGCACACTCCCCCACCACCAGCAACCGCCCGCCACCGTCCAGCACGCGCTGGGCAATGGGGGGTAGCACTTTTTCGGCTGGATCGCGGGTCAGCTGGTAGAAATCGACCTGCACCGGCTTTGCTTAGCTTTCGAAATTATCGGCCACAAAGCGGTCGAGCAAGCGCACGCCAAATCCGGTCGCGCCCTTGTCCCAGACCGGCCCGGCCTTATCGGCCCAAACGGTCCCTGCGATATCGAGATGCGCCCATTTGACGCCGTCTTTGATAAAGCGCTGCAGGAACTGCGCGGCGGTAATCGATCCCGCACCGCGCGCGCCGATGTTCTTCATGTCGGCAATCGGGCTATCAATCAGTTTATCGTAGCCCTTGGACAACGGGAAGCGCCAGAGCAGGTCTCCCGATGCCTTGCCGGCTGCGGTCAGCTTGTCCGAAAGCTCGTCACTGTTCGAAAACAGCCCGGCATGCTCATTGCCCAGCGAAATGATGATCGCACCGGTCAACGTTGCAAGGTCCACAACATATTCGGGATTATAGTTTTCCTGGACCCAGTGTAGCGCATCGCACAGAACCAGCCGCCCTTCGGCATCGGTGTTGAGCACTTCGATGGTCTGGCCCGACATCGAGGTGACGATATCGCCCGGACGTTGTGCGTTACCGTCCGGCATATTTTCAACCAGTCCGCACACGCCGACCACATGCGCCTTGGCCTTGCGTCCCGCGAGCGCCTTCATTGTGCCTGCAACCGCACCCGCGCCGCCCATGTCACATTTCATATCTTCCATTCCGGCGGCCGGCTTGATTGAAATGCCGCCGGTATCAAAGGTCACGCCCTTGCCAACAAATGCCACGGGCCGTTCTTGCGCTCCGCCGGTGCCATCCCATTTCATTACCAGCATTCGCGCCGGTTTGCGAGAACCCTGCGCAACGCCGAGCAGCGCGCCCATGCCGAGTTCGGCCATCTGCTTGTCGTCGAGAACAGTGATTTCGACGCCCAATTCCTTCAAATGTAGGCAGCGTTCGACGAAGCTTTCGGGGTAGATGATATTCGCAGGCTCGGTCACCAGTTCCTTGGTCAGAGCCACGCCATCTGCGATCGCTTCGTGGCTGGTCCACAAATCCGCGGCTTCGGCCGGCGCGCCGACTACGGTCAGCGCTTCGACAGTCGGCTTCGACGTTTCGGCCAGCTTGGTGCGATATTTGTCCATCCGCCAGTTGCGCAAGGTTGCGCCATAAGCCGCCTCTGCGGCTGCCTTCGCTGATAGGTTTCCACCGTGAATAGCAATATGCTTCGCACCCGAAGTTTGCACCTTGGCAACAATCTCGCCGCCGGCCTTCGGATAATCACCCGCATCACCATCGGCGACGCCAAGCAGGACGATGCGCACCAGCTTGCCGCCTTCTTCGGCGATCAGCAGGAAGCTTTGTCCGGCATCCCCCTTGAACCGCGCCAGTTTGGCGGTGTCGCGCACCATCTGGGCCTTTTCGAGCGGAAATTCAAAGCTATCGAAGCTGCTTTTGGTAACGATGAAAGCCAGTACGTCGGCTGCTTCGGGGCGTGCTGCGGCGAAATCGATCTTCATGAAATGGGTCAGCCTTTCCGCTGTCGGTTTATTAACGCAGCGCGCTCTATAGGCGCATTTAGACGACCGGTTAAAGCCAAAAGATTATGTCGGAACGAACCGCGGTTCGCTTTGTTAAGCGCCCGTAAAGGCGCATACCGCAAGGTGCTGGACCACAAAGGATAGGGGCGATAAGGGTGGTTCAGATTTGATGGATATCCCTGCCTTGCCCCCTGTTTCCCCTCGTCCCTTATTGATTGCATTGTTTCTTGGCTGCGCAGTGCTGCCACAAATGGCATTGGCGCAGGATGTTACTCAGCAAGTGGAGGAGACCCCCACTGCACCTGCCGAGAGTGACATCCAGCCCACAAACGGCGACCAGATCGGCTTTTCCGCCGCAGTCGTCGAATATGATTCGAACACTGAAATCGTCACCGCCAAGGGCGATGTCATCGTCAGCCGCGATGGCTACACGATGCGTGCCGACAATGTCATATGGAACCGCACCAGCGGCGAAGTCACGGCCAACGGAGCCGTTCGAGCGGTAGGGCCCGAGGGCGATGTCGCTTACGCCGACACATTCGTTGTTACCGACAGCCTGAAAGACGGCATCGTCGAAAACCTGCTGGTGGTACTAGCCGATGAAAGCCGTCTGGCCGCAAAGCGCGGGACCCGCAAGGACGGCATATATAGCCTCGATTATGCGGCCTACACCGCCTGCAAGGTCGAAAATCCCAATGGATGCCCCAAAAAGCCGAGTTGGGAAGTTAAAGCGGTCAAGGTTGTTTACGATCCAGCTAAAAAACGCGTAAAATATCAGGGCGCGCGGATCGAACTGTTCGGCTTACCCATCATTCCGCTGCCGTTTCTGTCTCATCCTGTGGACTCAAAGGCGGGGAGCGGCTTTCTCGTGCCAAGTGTCGGCTTTTCGCGCAACAACGGCGTTGAGGTCGAGCAAAGCTATTATTGGCGGATGTCGCAGAACCGCGACTTGACCGGTTCCATCACCGCCTTTTCTGGCGCCGCGCCTCTGGGTAAAGTCAACTTCCGAACGCTCGAGAAAAAAGGCGCACTAGAATTCACCGCATATGGCACCTACAGCAACCGCATCAGCACGAGCGGCGCCGTCATTCCGACGGGCAGCAACGTGTTTC